>JBKPBA010000250.1:0-6088 GCA_046726675.1 Chloroflexota bacterium | reverse complement strand
TTTTATCATGGCAATCTTTATGATCCAGTCCCAGAACGCCTGGCTGACTAGATCGAGGAAGACAGGAGATAACTCGTGGGTCAGATAGGCGAGATCTTTCAAATTATCTTTACACAACCAATCTTTAATGTGTTAATGTTGCTATATAACCTCTTTGGTAGTTTGGCCCTGTCAATTATTGTCCTGACTTTGATTGTTCGTCTTGCAATGTTTCCTCTTACCCTGAAACAACTCAAATCAACGAAGGCAACCCAGGCTATTCAACCATTGATCGCCGATGTCCGTAAGAAATACAAGGACCAGAAGGAACAGTACGCGGCAATGCAGGCCATCTACAAAGAGTATGGTGTCAATCCTGTAGCGGGTTGTCTACCCCTGCTGGTTCAATTGCCCGTCCTCTACGGTCTGTTCTTCGCGTTGAATTTTGTGTTCCACGCTACTACCCTCGCTACCATTAATAATTTTATCTACCCATTCCTGCCCAAACTAACTGCCCTGCCGAATGTATTAATGCCCTGGTTTGGCGGACCAATTAACCTTGCCCAAACCAATTCTGCCCAAGGCATATTTCTATTGCCAATACTGGCTGGTGTAGCAACGTTTTTGCAGTTGCGCATGTCCCAACCCAGGACTAGATCAGGCGCCAAAGATGCGATGACGCAGCAAATGGCCATCATGCAGTACATCATGCCAGTTATCACCATCTTCTTCTCCTGGAATTTTGCTGCTGGCCTGGCGCTCTACTGGACAACGACATCGGTCTTTAGTATGGTGCAGCAGTACTTCGTAACCGGTTGGGGATCATTGACAGTCATGCCAGAATTCCTGCAAAATCTCTTCCCGAAGCGTGAGAGCAAAGGTAATGGTGGAGATAAGACAAATACTGGCGATAAGCGAAAAGAAACAAAGCCAGTGCAAAAAGCCAGTGAGCCAACAGCAGAGGTTGTAAGTAGTAATAGTCGCGGGGAAGGTAGCTCAAAGTCAAATACATCCGCGAATGGCTCATCGTCTGCGCGTCGACGTTCGCGTAACAACAGCGCATCGGCGCGCCGTCGCGGTAATACGCCAAAGAGAAATGTCTCACGAAGCTGAATAGCAGTAGCATTTTCTCGTCTGGGATAGAAATAAAGGGAGGCAACAAAACAGTGGAAAGTATAGAGGCAAGTGGCAAAAGTGTTGATGATGCAGTATTACAGGCTCTGGCTGGTCTAAAAAAACGCCGTGACGAAGTAGAAATAACCGTATTGCAAGAGCCGTCTCGTGGAACCTTTGGTTTAGGCAGTAAAGAAGCTCGTGTGCGCGTCACCGTTCGTTCAGGTTCTACCGCTGCAATTATTACACCTCAAATGGCCGATGCCATACTTGGCCCGGATGAAGAAGAATATCTCGAAGAGGAAGAGGCGGGCGAATTTGATGACGAAGAGTTTGCCGAAGATGAGGAAGAAGTATTCGAAGAAGGTGAGGAGTTTGACGAGGAAGAGTATGAAGAAGGCGAGCTAGACGAGGAAAGGCCAATACCCTCATTCATGCCTGCTGGTTCTGGAAAATATCCTTCTGAATTGCTTTCTGAGCTTGGTGATGTTAGTGCAGTTGAAGGCGAGATGCAAGAAGTCGAGATGCCTAGCAGCGAGGATGTCGATATAACTGTAGATGTCCTGCAGCATATCTTGCAGTACATGAATATTCGCGCTATGGTTCAAGTGCGCTCAACTAACCCACTTACACTTAACATTCAGGGCATTAATGAGAACCTGGGCTTGCTCATCGGGCGTCGTGGCGAAACGTTGTCCGCTCTGCAACTCCTTGTCAGCTTGATTGTAGGGCATCGCACCAAGCATCGTATGCGAATCATCATAGACGCGGAAAATTATCGTGAGCGCCGTGAGGAAAACCTGCGTTCACTCGCCTTGCGTGTTGCCCAACAGGTACGCAACTATCGCCGTTCAATCGCGCTTGAGGCTATGCCGCCACACGAGCGACGCATCGTCCACATCGCCCTCGCCGATAGCAAAGATATCAGCACAGAGAGCATAGGCGAAGGAGATGCCCGCCGCGTAGTCATTTCCTTAAAGCGTCCCGCCCGCTAGGAATATAGGGGCCAAGGAGACTGCGAAGGTCATCCCATCTAGGCGGTGGTGGGTCTAAAAAGTCCGTGTATAGTAGGGTGGGGCTTGTCTCCACCCTGTTGCCCTACAAAAAAACTACTGAGGGCCTCACTCATGTCTTCAATTCTCCAGCCTATAAAAGGCGCCGCGCCTGACTTTTTAACCATCGGGCACGTCACACAAGATATACTTCCAGACAGCACATTTTCACTTGGCGGCACTGTAACTTTTGCCGCCCTGACCGCCTACCGTTTAGGATTAGTTGCAGCAATCATCACCTGCGCTGATGCCGAACTCCTGGCTGATTTACCTGCTCGATTACCAGAAATCGGCCTGGTTGCACGTACATCATCCGCCACTACTGCTTTTGTCAATACCTATCATGAAGGCTTTCGTACCCAGTATTTGCGTGCCAGAGCCGACCAGTTGCAGTTAGAAGATGTGCCTGAAACCTGGCGTAATGCATCTGTAATTCTCTTCGGTCCCCTTGACCAGGAACTATCACCCGCATTAGCAAGCCTCTTTCCACGTCATCCTGGAGCCATCTTTGCAGCAACCCCCCAGGGCTGGTTACGCCGTTGGGACGAAGATGGGCGAGTCTGGCCGACACCGTGGACTGCTGCTGAAGAAATTCTGCCACTGCTCGACGTCCTCATCCTTAGCCACGAAGACCTGCTCCCGTTCGCCAACGGCAATCGTACCGATGCCGATGCTATACTCACCCATTGGAGTATGCAAGTACCCCTGCTCGTCGCCACCGATGGACGACACGGCGCTACCCTCTTCCAGCATGGCATCGCAGAACGCTTTCCTGCCTATTCTGCTCACGAAGTTGATCCTACTGGTGCTGGTGACGTCTTTGCCGCTGCCTTCCTCGTGCATTATTACAGGTATGGCGACCCACGCAAAGCAGTCGATTTCGCAAATTGCGTAGCCTCACTGTCGATTGAACACGTGGGGATAGCAGGCATTCCAACGATGGAGATGGTGAGAGAGAGAATAAGCAGAGGAAAGACTTTATGATAAGTATATTGTTGTGTCAATCGATCAAATCACAATATGTGACGTCCGGATGACCCCATATTTGCTTTTCTTGCCTGCAGCTACAATCACTGCTCCTGCTTGCAACTCTTGAATTATCGAGGAAGGAACATGTTCGCCTGAATGCTTGAGGATAGTTACACTTTCGTCGACACATACAGCAACAGGTATGGTATCACCGGTTATCCGATGTGGGACCGTCCCTGCAATAATATATGTATGTTGTTTCTGCGCCTGAGAAGCAACTCCTTTCACAGATACTTGATGTCCATTGGCCAAAAGCGTAGCAATCAGTTCCCGAGATTCGTTCTGCACCTCCTCAACGTGCCTCAGATGCTGCTCAGTAGCACCTATATCTTTTTGCTCTTGTAAAGGAACATGTGGCTTCTCTTCAGAAGTTGCTTTCTCAAATAATGCACCGTCATATGTGGTGGGGATTGCCACCTGTACAGCATGTGGTATAGCATCAAAACGATAGGTGACCATAACATGCTCTCTGTTTTGCTCCTGGAGGAGTGCTTCACGGTCTGACTTGTTCAGGTAGTCTTCAAGCTGGGCAGCACTTCCATCGAGATGCATGTGGATAGAGGCGGGCACTGTAATCAAGAAGTGTGTAGCAAGAAAGTGCCTCGCGGCCATCGTATCAGGCTTATGCCTGAACAACAGCGAGCTAATTTGCTGCAGCGTCGTAATGGTGTTGCCCGACGTAATCACACAGAGTTCAAGTTTGCCGTCATCGAGATATACGTCAGGAGTGAGTTCTACGGCGTTTGCGTAGCGACGAGTATTACCCAGGATTACCTGGTAAGCTTCTCCACTCCATGTCGTGGGCTGATCTTTCCCATCTTCAACCATAGTTACCTCGATGGGGAAAGGATGTTGCTCCGGTAAAGATTCAGCAACGGCAAGATCAAATGCGAGGGGGCCAACCCGTTGTTTCAGGCCTTTAGAAGTGTGGCTGATGACTGCGGCGTCGATACCCAGGCCAGCCGTGAGCAAGAAGTAGTTTTCACGACTCGATGCTTGTTTTGCTTTGCTCTTCCGGGCTTTTCGTCCTTTTTGCTGTTGGCTCTCCTGAGTTTGATTAGGAAACGTTATTGCTTGCACCTGGAGTCGACCAAGATCCACCGTGCGAAGGTTGCTGTCGATCAGTGCTAGTGCTGCCTTTACAGGATCAACAGGCACGCTCGACTCGGACGCCCATTGATTAGCGGTTCCCCCCGGAATCACACCAATGGCTTTCCGTTGTCCCTTACCTTTGACGCCCATAACCCCATTGACTACGTGATTTATTGTTCCATCCCCACCATAAGCAATGAGCAGATCATAATCTTGTTCGGCTGCCCGGGTTGCCAATTCGATAGGCAGGCATCCAGGGTATCGCACAACACTATGCACAAGCACTAAGTGGTGCATTCGCTAAATGCGGAGCACTTTGACTTTGAAGGTGAACTTCCGGGAGCCACGAGGTGGCTGATGTCGGCGTCGACGACCCCAGACAAAGGGATGCTTATGGGCATTCCAGTAGGCCGTGGCCGCCTCGACCGCCGCCTCGATCTGCTGCCAGGTCTCAAAGCGTCGGCCTTTGAGCGCCAGCGAGCGCAAGACCTTCCACCACGGTTCAATCAGATTCAAGTAGGCCGCATACGTGGGCTGATAGACGAACTCCCAACGCGGATGATGGATCATAAACAGCAGCAGGTCGCGACAATGATGCATCTCGAGATTGTCCAGGATGGCGTAGATGCGCTCACGGTCTGCTGAGATCTGTTCGTCCACGTAGCAGAGGAAGTCCACAAAATGCACGGCACAGCGGCACGGGTAGCACTGGGTCCAGCAGTCTCCGGTGGTCTCCCACAACGCTCCATAGACATAGCCAAAGGCTCGGCGCCCATAATCGATCTCTTGCTTGGCGCGCTGGGCAGGACGAGCGGTGACCTCGACGGCCTCTTGACCGGGATAGCTCTTGGCGGAGGTGGGTCCCATCTCATCGATATCTAGGATGACGCTGTGGGCTGGAGGCTCCTTACGGAGGGCTTCGATGGCCCCCTTTTTTGCACGAACTCCGGATCGAGCCGCTCCCCAAACCAAGTCTCCTGCTTGCGCCAGCGCAAGCCTTCTTCTTGCAGGATCTCAAAAATGCGCGTCTTCTTCATGTGAATGCCTAGCTGCTCACGAACGTAGGCTGCGAGCCGTTCGAAGGTCCAACTGCCGTAGGGCAGGCCCAACTCGCTGGGTCGGGTTCGTGCCGCCTGCAGCACGCGCGCTTTGTTCTCCGCTGTGTAGCGGGTGGGTGCACCCGAACGCGGGGCATCCTCTAAGCCTGCCAGCCCAGCTTGCTCAAAGCGCTTGAACCACTTGCGGATCGTCTTTTCATGCAGGCCCAGCATCTCGGCAATGTGTGGCACGCTCTGTCCTTCACTTCCCAACTGCAGAATCTTGGCCCGTTCCACCAAACGCGCCGAGGCGGTCTGCGAACGCGACAGTTTCGCGATCACCCGCTTCTCTTCTGGCGTGAATTCTCGTAAGCACAACGGCGTTCGCATCTCTTGCTCCTTCCTTCTCTCTGTGTTTAGTTCTCCTTTCTATTCTACCATGCTTTTGACGAATGCACCACTTAGTAATGAGCGAGTATCAATACACTATCATACTGCACCCTGACACTGAGGAGGGAGGGTATACTGTAACTGAGCCAGCCCTCCCTGGATGTGTCACTCAAGGAGAGACTATCGAAGAGGCTATTGCAATGGCTAAGGATGCAATCCGTCTCCATGTCGAGACTCTTATAGCTTATGGCGAACCAGTCCCGGAGGAACGTGAGCATCCACAGGCAATCGTTATTAACGTAGCGGCCTGACTGCCTTGCTACATTTCAATCACATCCTCATATGTCAAATCACCTGGTCGAATTTGTTTCCTTCTAAACATACAGAACAAAAGGT
>JBKPBA010000249.1:0-7389 GCA_046726675.1 Chloroflexota bacterium | reverse complement strand
GTAGTGGATTGGTCATATTTAAACCTCCTGTGGATCTGCGCAGGTACATGGCTACCTAAACGTCCAGATCATCAACGTCTCGATCTCGGTCAAACAATCGATTCCTCCTTTGCCGTTAGTGCTCGCCTATGCGCTTAAGCTCAACCTGGCCTTTTCGCACACGCACATCGTAGCGGGGCGCATTCATAGTTGCCGGGCCGGTGAGTACGCGACCATCACGCATACAGAAGCGAGAACCATGCCAGGGACACTCCACTACATCTTCCTGAAGCGTCCCTTCGTCCAGTGGACCACCAGCATGGGGGCACGTCGCTGAGATGGCGTAGAACTGCAAGCCCTGGCGTAGCAAGACAACCGGCACGCCAGCAACCGGCACGCGGTAGAGTTTGTTTTCCTCGACGCGCTCCAAGGGCAGCACGGCTTCGTAATCCTCGCTGCCCGCCTCCCAGGCGGTGTGATTGACGCCAGTGCCTTTTGTGAAAACCATGTCACCACCCAAATAGGCGGCGTAGATGACACTTGCCAGCCCCAGTAAGCCAAGAATGACGGCAGCAATGCCATCCCCTGGGCCAGCGAGGAGACGCAGGATAAAGGAGACAAGGTAGAGAATCGTGGCACAGGCGTTGAAGATGGCGTGATTGAGGCCAACGCGACGCTCAGCACCGTAAGTATCGCTCCAATCGGTTAAGCCGGTCACAATTGCACCAAGTGCTCCGAAGAGGCCCACTATGACCGTCACAAAGGCGGCATAGGCTGACCAGCTAGTGTGAGAGATCAGCCAGACGATATCAAAGAGGGCAGTGAGCATCCAGGCTGTTATGGGCACATCAGTAATGGCTGGATGCAAGGGATGGCCGAACCAGGTCCCATTGAGCAGACTTTTGAGGCGTCGGGGCGGTTTCCGCTGGGAGCCAACGATAACCCCTATCACATTCTGTAACGTATCGCTCAGTCGCTCCGTGAAAGGCTGAGGCGCGGGTGAAGGGGCAGGAGGCATTTCGGGATCAGAAACCGGGACATGCGTTTCGGACATAACTTCTTCTCCTTTTATGAAAGAGGCGATGAGCCGGAATTCTTCGTCGTCTTCGCTGGCCCATAGCCAATGTCAACACTACGTAATCATTCCTTCCTGCTTCTATACCATATTTGCGTCAGAAAGTCAAGATATCATTTGATTTTCTTGACAATTGAAGAGACTATCTGATATACTTCTGATATACTAAGGAACAAGATTGGAGGAGATACATGTCTCTACCGCAGAGAAACCCACGCTTTTTTGCCAGCACACGCGGCAAGATTGTCATGTTGTTACGCCGTGCAAGCCGAACAGTGGAGGAGCTGGCCCAGGCGCTTGACCTCACGGACAATGCCGTCCGCGCGCATCTTGCAACCCTGGAGCGAGACGGGTTGGTTCAACAGCACGGCAGTCGTCGTAGCAGCAGCAAGCCCGCCTCTATCTATGACCTGGCTCCAGCAGCAGAGGAACTCTTTTCAAAAGCCTATGGCCCGGTGCTACGCCAGCTCCTGGAGGAACTGAACAAGCGCATGACCGCCGAGGAAGTAGAAGCGCTCCTGCGTTCGACAGGTCGTCGTCTCGCCGCGACGCGGTCTATCCCATTAGGAGAGGTGCACACACGACTGGAACGAGCTATTGACGCACTTAATGACCTGGGCGGTCTAGCAGAACTCGAGCAGCGTGATGGCACCTACATCATCCAGGGGTATAGCTGCCCATTGGCATCTGTAGTGCCTGACCATCCAGAAGTCTGCCGCCTTGCCGAGTCCATGCTCACGGAGCTAGTAGGGATGCCAGTCCAGGAACAATGTAATCGCGGGAAGAAAACTGGCTGTTGCTTCGTCGTGCCCACAGCCTGCTAACGCCTTGGGCTGAGCTTGCCACGCCTCTATGGAACCGCAGAACACGGTCTGCCTCACTTCATCTGCCTGTTCTTCGTCCGAACACGTTCATACAGCTCCTCCATCACGCTGATGAACGACACATCTTTGTGCCAGAATGGGGGATAATCTCCTTGCTTCTTAATCAGCAGCGCCGGTACACCTGGTTGTGATACGTTGGCTAGCGGTGCAGGCAGTCTCTTCGCGCCGGTCCAGAACTCTTTGTGACTGGCCACTACCGCTGCCGGTTCTTTAATCGGGGAAGTATAGTAGGATTCAACTGGTTCTACAAGTGGAACCTCTTCTGACGCCAGTGCAGACGCTAAGATTCTCCCCAGCGGTGAACGGATAAGTTCGGCATGAAGATCGTCCCTGGACAATCCCCGCAATTCAAACATCACGAAAGGATCGCGATCAAGGGCAGATGCCAGCAGGTAATAGACACCCGCAATGTGCTTGCAAGGATTGGCCCAGTCCGGGCATGAACAGGATGTCTCGAAATCGCGCTCGCTGTGGGGCAGTAAATGCAGACCCAACTCGGAGAAAGCGTCCTCAATCGTATCGGGCATCTCATTCATCAGCAGTTTCGTAACCAGGTCCGCACGTGACGCAATCTGTCGAATGACCTTCGTCCAGTCGGCAGCGGAGATCGCTTTGATTGTAATAGAGGTCTTGTAGATAGGTTCTTTGTAGACGCCAAAATACGGGTTGATCGAACCACGAACTCTGGCTGTGACCGTGCCCTTTGTCAGCGTGTACTCGATGATGCGCCCTCCACTGGCATATGACCGTCCACGTCCCAGTCGGGCCGGATCAGTAAACTCCTCCAGGGCCGCGATAAAGCGTTGGCCCCACCATGTGCGGCTGAATTGTGCCATCGTTCTCACTCCAGGACCGCACTGCGGCGCAGCGCGATCAGTTCTTTAAAGGTATCGTTGTCTAGTTCCGTCAGCCAGGACTCATCGGTCCCCACAACAAGTGAGGAGAGCCGTTTCTTATCTTCGATCATAGCATCGATGCGTTCTTCCATCGTACCCATGGCCAAAAACTTGTGTACGAAGACGTTCTTGCGCTGGCCGATGCGAAAGGCACGGTCGGTGGCTTGATCTTCAACAGCGGGATTCCACCAGCGATCGAAGTGGAAAACATGGTTCGCTTTTGTCAGATTCAGGCCGACGCCGCCTGCCCGCAGCGAGAGAATAAACACCGACGGTTCGGTCTCAGGATCTTGAAACTCAGTAATCATCCGATCCCGCCGTGCCACACTGGTCCCGCCGTGCAAATAGTACGTATTGTAATGCTTGACTTGCTCAAGATGCCGTTCCAGCGCACTACCAATCTCCGTGAACTGGGTAAAAATGAGCGCGCTCTCGCCGCTGTCAATCACCTCTTCGATCATCTCCCCAAGCCGCTCAAGCTTGTGGGACCGATCACTTGTGAAGGCGCTGCCATCCTGCAGGAATTGCATCGGATGGTTACAGATCTGCTTGAGCTTCAAGATTGTTGATAAGATCAAGCCCTTGCGCTGGATACCCTCGGCCTCATTCAGTTGTTCCTCAACATCTTTGACGACAGCCTCGTAGAGGGAGGCTTGCTCGGGTGTAAGCGTGCAAAACATCTTCTGCTCGATCTTATCCGGCAGGTCGTCGATAATGCGTTTATCGGTCTTGACACGCCGCAAGATAAAAGGCTCTATCAGCTTCTTTAAGGTTGTCGACCTTGCCAAATCATTGCTTTTATAAATGGGCATCTCAAATTCCTTGCGGAACTGTGCTTCCTTGCCCAGGTAGCCTGGATTGAGGAAGTTAAAGATAGACCATAGATCGCGCAGGCGATTCTCGACGGGCGTGCCCGTCAAGGCAAGCCTGTGTGGAGCTGAGAGCTTGAATATCGCGCGCGCCTGGGCAGTATGCGGATTCTTGATGTTCTGAGCCTCGTCAACCACCACGCGATGCCACTCCAGACCCTGCAAGAGCTTTTCGTCCAGGCGAGCCAACGCAAATGAGGTCAGGACGACATCATGCTTCAGACATGTCTCCGTGAAGGCCTGCTTGTCTTTCGTTCGCGTGCTCCCTTGATGTACCAGCGTGCGAAGTTCTGGCGCAAAACGCTCGATCTCTTTGCGCCAGTTGCCAAGCACGGATGTCGGCGCGATGACGAGAGTTGGCCCCACTTCAACGGCCTCCTCGCGCTCTTTGAGCAGGCGAGCAATGACCTCCAGAGTTTTACCCAGACCCATATCATCTGCCAGACACGGATTCAGGCCAAGGTTTTCAAGGTACTGTAGCCATGCAACACCGCGCTTCTGATAGTCTCGCAAGGTCCCTTGCAAGGCTTCTGGATCCTTAATAGGAGCGAATGCATTTTTGTCATGCAGCCGGGATAGCATGTCGCGCAGATTCTGGTCATGATCCCATTCCAGGCCGTCTTCGGCCTCGCTACCAATCTTCAGCATATCCAGGAGCGTGATCTCTGACTTTTCGTGCTGGTGCGTCTGCCAGAACTCGAGGAGTTGCTGCATCTTGTCGCGATCCAGTTCCATCCATTGGCCTCGGAACTGGACCAGGGGTGTTTTAGCATTGACGAGTTGCTGCCATTCCTCTTCCGAGACTACCTGGCCACCAACTGACAACTGGTACTCATAGGAGATGATTGTATTGAGGTTGAGGTAGCCTTGAGCAAGCGTAGCTGCCCCCTTGGGCGAACGCAGAGAAGTTTTGAGGCGTACCTTCGTGCGACGGCGCCCCTCGGGTGTCCACCATGCTGGGACGATCACCGCATAGCCTGCGTCACTAAGCACCCAGGCGCTCTCCTTCAAGAACGCGAACGCCTCGTCCATAGTTAGGATACACCCGGTCGGGTGGTCTGTGGCCATCCCAGCCCAGACCGTGGGGTAGATCCGCGCGGCATACCCCAGTGCCAGCAAGAGATTTTTCTCGAAGTCCCGACCGAAAGGTCGGCCAGCCTCAGCCCGGTCCCGTGGATTAAGACTCCAATACTCGTCAAGACTCAGCTTGAGCGAAGGATCGTGCCTGGCCGCGACAAGGAAGTGCAGTTGCCAATTGTCGATATCGGTGGGGGAAGCCTCTTCTAACCGGAAACAGAGAGTAAAACCAGCCTCTGTGTGCGCTTTGGTGAGGTTCGTGCGCCAGGTCAACCAGTGTTTGTACTCCTCCAGTTTGTTCGCAGAAGAAGATTGCAACAGAACCGGTCGGTATGGATAGACACACCTGTACAGGAGTGTGTCCGCGATCTGCTGGTCGAATTTCCCTGTAAATGGTGTTCCGGTCACAATGTCATGCAGGAGACACTCCGAGAAATGGCGTAACAAGGACTCTTTGTCAAACAGCCCGGCGCCACCGTCCGGACTATTCAACCCTGCGGTACATATTCCTGGCATGGCAGCAACATAGCGTTGGATGCTCTTCTCATAGATGTCGGACAGCAGTTCCCACGCCGGGTGAATCTCGAAACTGGTGGTATTCTTCGCTTTCTTGCCCCTGGTCGGAGTGGATGATATCTCCTGATACTTCAGGGCCGGGATATACTGGTCTTTGGCGATAATACCCTTGATCGTCTGAGAATACTGATGCCAGAAAAGAAGATCTGATCCCAGTTGGAAATCTTCGGCCGCATTGAGGGCGATAAAATGGATATCGTTTAGCGCTGTGATAATGTCTGGCACCCGATAGCAACAGATCTGCCAGGGCGCCAGGTCAAATTCTATAGGCTCCTCCTCATCCACATAGCGCAGCAATTCGAAGGAAGGAGAAGGCTTACCCGCTACCGTTGGGAGTAGAAAGTATTTTACATCCAGGGTACGCGCTAACGCACCAGACACTGGCTCCTGCAGGCCCAGCTTCTCCGTGAGAAACGTAGCCAGAGCTGTATGTGCCAGGTGCCTGGGGTGAACAGCGCCAGCGCTGCTACGCGACTTGCTTGCTGGGGTATCTGTTTCTACCCACAGGTAGAAAGCCCCTCTCTGGATGAACTCGTTGGTATCGTCGGGAATCCAGGTTCCATGGATAAGATGCATGCACTACTCCTGCGGTGAGCGACGAAATGATGGATGTATACCCTATGTGGATCATCAGGAGTGGATCAGCCCCTCACCCAGAGTTAATCCTGGCGAGAACCACCTCACGTTCCCCTGCACTATGCTCACCATGTATCGTTGTGATATTTGCTCTTACAGCATATCACATCGACTCCGCTGATGTCGAGCATTTTCGCAAAAGGGCAACACTACCAATGAAAACGTTCATTCTCCACCTCCCGACGACTGGACCTCGCGGTAGGATGCCAGGACACGGTCGATGAATGCATCCGTACTGCCCAGATATGCGCCAGGGTCGAGGGCCCGGTCGATCTCTTCTGAGGAGAGGATACTCTGAACTTGTACCTCCTCCTGTGCAACTTGACGGAGATGCGCTCCTGACCTCGTAGCACGATCGCACAACGCCTTGACGATACGTTGTGCCTCAGATCTTCCCACGTGTGGGGCGAGTGCCATCACGAGCGACTCGGCCATGATCAACCCTCCGGTCAGGTCGAGGTTCGCGCTCATACGCGCGGGATCGACCTGGAGGCCACTAATCGCTTCACGAACTCGCTCGACTGCACTTGCCGTGTAACGAAACAGGTTTGGGATGGCCTCCCACTCAGACTGCCATCCTCCGATAGCTCGCTCGTGCTCTTGTGCCATCGCCGATAGGATCACCGGCACTTCCCCGACAGCCAACCGTGCCGACGCAATCGCACTGGTCGCATCGACTGGATTGTGCTTTTGCGGCATAGCAGATGACTCGCCCTTGCCCGGCGCAGTTCCCTCCGATGCCTCACCGACCTCGGTCTGCGCAAGGAGAGCTAAGTCGCCCGCGATCTTCGCCATCGCGCCAGCTACGACGCCGAGTGTCCCAGCGATTTCAGCGACGCGGTCGCGCTCGGTGTGCCAGGGCAGATCAGGAACCGAAAGTCCGAGTTCTGCTGCGAGGAGTTCTACCACTTGGAGGCCATTGCCCCCAAGGGAAGCAAGCGTCCCTGCGGCACCACCCAGTTGCACAGCCAGTGTTCGCTGCCGGCGTTCGCGTAGCGCATGCACCTGGCGCACCGCAAGGGCCAGCCAGCGAGCCATCTTGAGGCCAAAGGTGATCGGCAATGCCTGCTGCAGGAGTGTTCGCCCGGCCATCAGTGTATGGCGATGCCGCTCGACGAACTTCGCACAAACTGCGCAAACATCGAGCAGTCCATCCATCAGAAGGTCAATTCCGTCCCGCATCTGCAGCATCATGGCGGTATCAATCGCATCCTGGCTCGTGGCGCCCCAATGGACGAACTTCTGCGCATCGCCTCCAACGCGTGCCGTTAGCATGCGTACCAGGGCAATTGCAGGCGTTCCAGTCACTGCAGCTTCACGGTACAAAGCCTCGACATCGAACAGCTCCACCTTGCAATGGGCCACAATGGTCTTTGCGGCCTCCTGAGGGATGATTC
>JBKPBA010000248.1:0-4894 GCA_046726675.1 Chloroflexota bacterium | reverse complement strand
TTGCGGATAAGTTTGACTTTCCAGGTAGCAGATTTTTTATTTTCATGCATATGTAGACTAAATTAGTCTATAGAGAGAAAATACCGCTCACATACCGCGCAAAAAGCGCGGTATTTCTTATGGCAGGGCTTATGATTTGCTTACTAGAAAAACCAGTTCGCCTGGAAATACGAAACGCTGGATTGACCAGGGTTTGTTCGCAACCTGTTCATAAAACCTGGTTTCGTAGTTGGTGGCCATACCTTTGTTTTTTCCGCCAAGGCTGTGAGCAGGAAATGAGACAACAAGATGGTCAGCATTAATTGTCTCCAGGAGGCGCGATCCTGCCGATTTGTCCATCTGTTCAAGACAAGGGATGGCCTTAAGAATAAAGGCCACATCAACCTTTTGCGTGGGGCAATTGTGTATTACATCGCTTGCTATTCCATATCCTTGCACAGGCATGAGAGCTAAACAGCCGTTTAAGAAACCTATCATATCCTCGTAGATGTCGTATGCATAATACTGCGCATGTTCACTTAGTGGCATCCAGGGTATGGCAAGCGGATGCAGTCCACAAGCTATGTCACTAACCGAGTTGATAGGAGGAAGATCGGCCAGTATCATGCTGTAGAATTGCTCAAGTACCGGCAGGCGCTCCCTGGTAGAGGAATGATGCTCCATAATCCATTTACACGTATCCAGGAAGTGAGCCTTGTTTCCTGAACGCTTTGCATATTTGAGTTCATCTAACCATACTGAATAGCGTGGAGTGCTCGTTTGATAGGCTCCACCAACCTGGTGCAACTTATTTTTGGTAGATTTAATAGCATCCTTGAGATTATGCTGCCTGGTAAGTTCTTGCGTACCGATGTATCTAATGAAATCAATATGAATACTCTTATATTTCGAACTTGCCAGAACAGCCTCAATGAGCCTGTCTATCTGCTGACTTCCTACTTTATTCATTCTGTTCTGCTCTTAAACGTTCAATAAGTTGGACCATAAATCTGAGATTGTGTATAGTCGCCAGCCTCAGAAAAAGGCCATCGTTGATCTTGAAAAGGTGATGTAGATATGCGACTGAGTAATGCGAACAGCAAAGGCAATCGCAGTAACGAGAAATTGGTCCATCGTTCTTGATAGCATTGTCATTGTTGGCATAGAGATATGAAAAGCACTTCTCTGTTGAACCGGGTGCAGGTAACGAATCAGGTGTCGTAAAAACGTAAAGACGCGAGTGGCGTGCATCCCGAGTAGGCATGGCGCTGTCGAAGATATCGTAGCCCATCCTGGCACATTCTACGACATTAGCCGGGTGACCCACACCCAGGGCATGCACCGGTAGTCCAGATGGCACAAGTTCTCTTGTATACGTAATGATATCGGTGAGCAGTTGGCCTTTGCTGTCCAGTGGCCAGCCCCCAAAGCCAAATCCATCGAAACCAATCTCTAGCAGAGCCTCAGCACATTGTTTGCGCAACTTATGATAGCCTCCACCCTGGATTACACTAAATAGCAACGGCCATTGTTCTTGAGGGAGATGCTTTTGTTGCATGAGTCGCTGGAATTCGTGCTTGCAGCGCTTAGCCCATTCGATGGTTCTCCTGACCGATTCTTGCTGGGTTTCTAATGGATCGTCTACATGTGTGCAGTCATCAAGGCAGATAACGATATCAGCCCCGTAGCTGAGTTGTAACTGAACGCTTTTCTCTGGTGTGAGGTGAAACTTGCGATCGGAGCCTTCTGGTTGGAAAGTAATGCCTTTGTCGTTGATAGAACCAAATTTAGCGTTTTGCCGGATCAAAGAATACGCCTGGAAGCCTCCCGAATCGGTGATGATAGGGTGCGGCCAGCCAGCCATGTTGTGCAATCCCCCCAGCGTTGTTATGGTGGAGGAGCCAGGACGCTGCATCAGGTGAAAGGTGTTCATCACAACAGCCTCGATGCCGCATTGTTCGAGGTCAACGCTGTCGACATTGCGCACAACGCCCAGTGTAGCATCCGGGAGGAATGCGGGGAGGCGTAATTGCCCGTGGGGCAAGTGTAAGGTGGTTTTAGATTCGTTCATATTTTTGGTTGTATGCTTATCTCTCTGCGGTGCCAATCTGTCAATTGCTGATAGGCATGGGCGATGCGTAATATCATTGATTCCTCGAATGGTTTGCCTACGATTTGTAAGCCGAGGGGTAAACCACCGGCCGAAAAACCACAGGGCAATGAGATGGCGGGAAGACCCGCAAGGTTAAAAGGCATCGTCAACCTTAAAAGTGCAACCGTTGCGTTTTCAGTGACGCCATCGATAAGAATAGCTGTATCTGCCTGCTCGATAAGAATCGCAGGCATGGGTATTGTAGGAAGAACTAATGCATTAACCCCCTGCATGATAGCACGCAGATTACTCGAAAAGGCCCGCCGTTGCTGTTGTGCGCGCAGGTAATCGACGGCTGGAATGGTTTGACCCCGTAGTAAAAGCGAACGTGTTTTCTCGCTGTAAGCATCCAATCGTCCGGTTAACCAACCTCTCTCCATATGAGTCAGCGAGGTTTCGGGCATCTGGATAGTGCGATACGTGTCCATAGTAGGGCGCTGCAACTCAACATCAATAATCTCGGCTCCTTCCTCTTGCAACACCAGCAGGGCGGCACGCCAGGCAGCACGTACTTCAGGATCAAGTGGGGTAACGAACGGTTCTGATGGCACGCCAAGTCTGATCCCCTGTAGTGAAAGCGGGCCGCGTCCCTCAGCACCACCAATTAGTGTTGCACTAGCCTTGCCAGGAGGACCTGAAACACTGTTGGGATCGCGCGGGTCGTAACTGGCAATAGCATCAAAGAGAATAGCACAGTCTTCGGCGCTGCGCGCTATCGGGCCAACATGATCGAGCGACCAGCTAAGAGGGATGACCCCATATGTGCTTACACGCCCATATGTTGGCTTGAGTCCAGTCGCGCCACAGCATGCTGAAGGGATACGGATCGATCCGCCTGTATCGCTGCCTATGGCGCCAGGGCACATACCTGCAGCCACAGATGCCGCCGAACCACCGCTGGAGCCGCCAGGGATATGTGTCAGGTTCCAGGGATTGCGCGTCGGTGGTGTATACGTCCCATAGGCGAACTCGTGTGTATTGGTTTTGCCGGCAATCACAGCTCCGGCCCTGCGCAATTGCTCGACCACAGTTGCGTCCTCCTGTGGGACGTAATCTGCAAGAACCTTCGATCCTGCCATCATGCGTACATTCTTGACGGCAATAAGGTCTTTGATAGCGATAGGTATGCCGTGAAGCGGGCCACGAAAAAGACCTGTACGCTGCTCGTTCTCAGCCGTCTCCGCTTCTTCGTAAGCCTGGTCGCGCATAACTGTAACAAAGGCCTGAATGTCGCTATCAAGCTGGTCGATGCGCTCGAGCGTTTCGGCTAGAAGCTCGGTTGGGGTTATTAAACCGGAACGGAGTTCTTCCGAAGCTTGTTGGATGGATAGGTAGAGCATATCATTATTCTATACTTTCCTTTTAAGATCTGCTCGAGCATTTAGCCCTCGAGATCCTTCGCGAAGCGAAGGATGACACTGTTATGGGCAGGTCGCGCGTCTGTATTCCCGCTTTCTCCTGCTCGAGATCCTTCGCTGCGCTCAGGATGACACTGTTCGCTTATTTTCTTGGAAGTATATCACAATCCCAGTTTATTGCTTCTTTTTCTTGCTTCTTTATGCTTCTCTGTGATAATCTCTACTGTGGGTAGAGCGAGAGGGCGGGAGCAAGAGCGAGGCTTAGCTATCTGGCTATGATCAGGTATCCTTTGGTAGAGGGACACGCCAGATTGTAGTTGGGCGAAAGAGAAATGACTGATGTCAGGATATGTTTGTACCTTTTCTAAAGTCAGCAAGGATTATGGCGGCAATTCTATTTTCCGCGACATAGACTTAGAGATCATGGAAGGCGAACGAATCGGCCTCGTTGGAGAAAATGGTGGCGGTAAATCGACGCTATTCAAACTCATAGCTGGCCTTGATACGCCAACCGAAGGCGTGATCTCACGACGGCGTAACCTGACCATTGGCTACCTGGCACAAGAGGCTGATCCAGGTCAAAGCCATAAGACAGTCTTTGAAGCTGTTTCAGAGGTAACTCAAGAGCTGGTAGATTTACCTCTCATGTTGAGCCAGCTTGAAGCCAGGATGGCTGATCCAGAAGTAGCTTCTGATCCGGAACTGATGACGGCGATTCTCGATGAATATGGCAAAGCCCAGGAACGCTTTGATGCTTTAGGTGGCTATACGCTTGAGCACAAGGTAGAAACGGTCTTGCACGGTCTAGGTTTTGGTCCTGCCTGGTATGACCTGGAGGTGGGTTCGCTCAGCGGAGGTGAGAAGAAGCTTGTGAACCTGGCCCGTATCTTGATTAAAGCTCCCGATCTTCTGCTTCTCGACGAACCGGATAACCACCTGGACCTGGACGCGAAAGCCTGGTTAGAGCAATATATTCAGAGCTACCCTGGTACAGTACTGATCATCTCACACGACCGGCAGTTGCTCGATCACGCGGTGAAAAAAATCTTCGAACTCGAAGACGGTAACATTTCTGCATATTTTGGGAACTACAGTTATTACTTTGAGGAACGACAGCGCCGGTTGTTAAAACAGTATGAAATATATGCTGTACAGCAGGGCGAAATCAAACGTCTGGAAACCAGTATGCGTCAACTCAAAGGCTGGTCCAAGTTTAACGATAAATTTGCGACGCGAGCCGAGGATATGGCAAAGCGTGTCGAGCGCGCTAAGCAGGAAAGTGTGGATCGTCCCATCTTGATTCGAGATAAAATCAAAGTGAACCTTGACGCTGACCGCAGTGGCAAGATCGTACTGGATGTGAAAGGGCTGAGCAAGTCATTTGATGAGCGTGTCCTGTTTGGAC
>JBKPBA010000247.1:0-6978 GCA_046726675.1 Chloroflexota bacterium | reverse complement strand
AACACTCGATGTCCTGGGACAACGAGCTGATGGGTATCATGACCTTGCGACGGTGATGCAGACCGTTGATCTCTACGATACCATCTGTCTCTCTGCTACAGAGGATAATCGGGTGCAGCTTGTATGCACACAGCCCGAACTAAGCAATGACGACAACCTGGCTGCACGTGCTGCGCACCTGGTACGCCAACGTCTTGCAATCAGGCAAGGAGTTTTGCTCGAGTTGCACAAACGTATCCCGATTGCGGCCGGATTAGGAGGAGGAAGTAGTGACGCTGCTGCTGTTCTGCTTGCATTGCAGCATTGGTGGCAACTACAATTATCTCCATCGGACTTGCTTGACTTAGCGAGTTCATTGGGTTCAGATGTTCCATTTTTCTTGACCGGAGGTCTCGCACTTTGCGAGGGACGGGGTGAAAGAGTGACCGCCCTTTCCTCCAACTGGCCCAGGACAATGCGCTGGTTGCTTTTACTTAAACCGGCAATCAATGTATCAACAGCGGCAGTTTTTCGTAACCTGCCCGCTAGTGATTACACTGATGGTATGCATAGTCGAGCAGTTTGTATAGCATTAACTGCAGGACAGACACCTGAGTTAGAAGACCTGCATAATTGCTTTGAGCGAAGTGTGCTGGAAACCTATCCAGAAGTAGCCCTTTCGAGAGCTGACCTATTGCAGGCCGGAGCTTCATTCGTGAAACTTTCTGGAACAGGGCCGACATTATTCGCGCCGTTTCCTGATCTCACCTGGGCTCAAAAGGTGCAGAAACAACTGCAAACACAGGGATATGAAGTGTACCTGTCGCGTGCAATACATCCCAAAGATGGGATTGTAAGTGTTTTTTAGAGTTTTAGAGCAAATGTAAGGAGGCAACTTCACCATGGCCGATCAATACTACTGTGTCAAATGCAAAACAAAGAGAGAGATGAAGGATCCGCAGAGAGTCACCATGAAGAATGGTAAACCAGCACTCAAAGGTCAGTGCGTCGTCTGCGGAACGACCATTAACACCATCCTCAGTTCTGAGAAAAAGGCATAAGCACTGAATTGTAGGGGCCAGCTTATGCTGATTAGGCATGGTTCAAATGAACTTGACAGTTCCTCATCAACAGAAAGGTCTGGCCCTGTCATACTGAGCCCTTCGCTGCGCTCAGGGTAACGAATGGGCTCAGGGTGACATGGTGTGACTGTTCAAACGGTCAAGGACTCTTCTTCACCATTGAACCTTGCCTTAACAACATAAGCTGGCCCCTACTCCTGGCTGAATAATAAAAAGGTCACACCTTGAAACGTCTCCTCCGCACCATGATACTGCTGGTGATACGCTTGCTTGGCGCACCAGGTGCACGAAAAGCGGCGCAGTCTGCCAAAAAAACACTTGAAACGCCGCGTATTTTACTTGTTCGTCCCGATCACCTCGGCGATCTGTTAATGACTACTCCCATCTTTCACGCGCTCAAACAACAAGCCCCTAACGCGCACATTTCCATGATGGTTGGTCCCTGGTCAAGTGAAGTTATCGCGCGTCATCCCGATATCGACCGCATATTGACCTGCCAATTCCCGGGTTTCCAGCGCGCAGCACAAAAAGCATTGACTCCATATATTTTGCTGTTCAACACAGCGAAACAACTACAGCATGGACATTTTGATGTAGCCATCAATTTACGTCCCGATTTCTGGTGGGGCGCCGCTCTTCTCTACCTAGCACGCATTCCACGCCGCGTAGGCTACGCTCTTGAACCCGGAAAGCCATTTCTCACTCATGCATTACCATTCCAATCACCCGAACATGCCACTATCTCAAACTTGCATCTTGCCAGCGCTGCTTTGCAATCAATTGGCTACCCGCCTCTTGACGAACCATACACACCAGAATACTACCCTCTTCACTTCTTCCCTACAACAGCCGAACAACAATGGGCATCCGCCCGTCTATTCGATGAAGGCATCGATACAGATACCTCCCTCGTTGTGATTCACCCTGGCAGCGGAGCAGCGGTCAAACTCTGGCGCACCGAGGGATGGGCTACCTGCGCGGATGCACTCACAAAATCATTGACAATGGCTACACCAGTTCGTATTATACTCACGGGTAGCGAAAATGAACGACCAATGTTGGAGGAAATTGCCAGGAACATGCAATCACCCGCTGTACTGGTGACCGACGCTACTATAGGCCAATTGGCAGCATTACAAGCAAAAGCGCTGCTCGTCTTGAGCGTTGATAGTGGACCACTTCATCTAGCTGTATCACAAGGGACACCCACTCTACAACTGTTCGGCCCAACTGACCCGCGCATTTTTGGTCCGTGGGGAAAAAACGAGCGGCATATTGTACTGGCATCTACTCACCGTTGTCCTTCATGTCCGAATATTCCTTGTGGACGACTGGATTTCCCCCCACAAGAAGTACCAGATCATCCCTGTGTGCGCCTTATAACTGAGCAACAAGTACTGGCAGAGGTTGAGAAATTATTACCCTATTTGAAACACGAAATTACCCTTTAAGGGGTAGAGCTACGTAAGCTGTCATCCTGAGCGAAGCGAAGGATCAATATAGGGTCGAGAGAAAAACTGATGGATTCTTCACTGCATTCAGAATGACAATTGAAACATCAGAATGACACATGAAATAAAAAATGTCAAAAACATACGAACAACAGCATAACCTGGATAGTTATGGCTATCCTCCGCCACCAGACTCACGACGAAGATTGCGCAAGACAACCCTACGCACAAGTAAAAGTATTCTGAATATCTTTATCTACCTTATCATGAGTCTCATTGGGGGCTTATTCTGGCTGGGAAGATTGGGAAAGAAATATCCTCCGCTAACAACACAAAATGTCCATCCGCGACATATCCTGGTGATTCGCCTCGATCTTATTGGTGATCTCGTACTTTCTATGACCATAGTACGCACCTTAAAACGTTCTTATCCAGAGGCCACAATTGATCTGCTCGCGCTACCAGCTAGCGCAAAAGTCGTTATGCGCGATCCTGACCTTAACGAAATTATCACCTACGACCCAAATGTCTGGCGTCGTCCCCAAGCCTTGCTTCAAATAAAAAACTGGAGAAATGCGTGTAACCTGTTGTATTATCTACATACGCGCCACTATGATATAGCGGTAAGCGTCTTTGGCAGATGGGCTGGCATACTAGCAGCGCTAAGCGGCGCGAAACGGCGTGTCGGTTTTGGACGCGAAAGTTATCCCGGCTTGATGACCGACAATGTTCGCGGTCATCACTGGAGACCAGGAGATCACAAACACGAGGTAGATTACTGTCTTGAATTGGCAAAAGCGACTGGCGCAACCATTAGCTCGGCAGATCGTACACCACGTTTGTATGTCGATCCACTGGCACACCAACAACTTGAACGGCTATTGGCGCAGGTAGGAATAGTTCCAGAGAAATCTTTAATAGTCTGCCACATTGGCTCAAATAATGGTCAGTCCAAACGTTGGCCTATTCCTTATTGGGCAATCTTGATCGATAAGCTGATTCGCGAGCAGAACGCTCAAGTCATATTAACTGGATCGTCTGAAGATAAATCACTCATCGTAAGCGTTACAAGCCAAATGCAAGAGCAAGCCATCGATCTGGCCGGTAAAACAAGTCTGCCCCAACTTGTCGCTCTCCTCCAACAAGCGAACCTGGTTATCAGCGGTGATAGTGGCCCCATGCACATTGCGGCTGCGGTTGGAACGCCACTCATCGCTATCCATGGCCCTACGGATCCAACATTATCTGGCCCGGTAAGTCCTACAGCTACAGTACTGCGTAGTGATATTTGGTGCAGCCCATGCTACAATGCAAAGGACACCGCCGATTGCCGTTTCTTTACAACGCAATGCATGAAAAATATCTTGCCGGCACAAGTTCTAGCAGTCGTACAAGAAAAACTGAAATGAGCATTATCTTGCAAAATCTGGCAACTCCAACAATAGAAGAAGCAATCGAAGCTAATTTCAACGAAGAGATGGCACGTCTGGGGTATCGTATTGGCTTCCAGGAATTTTGCCAGTTAATGCACTTTGAATGGTCACCGGGAACATAAATAAACATGCATGCGAGACAAATTATTCTTCCACCAGATGCCCATATACTTGTCGTCAAGCTGGCAACAATCGGTGACTTGCTATTGGCTACACCTTCGCTACGCGCCCTGCGTGAAACCTATCCCCATGCGCGTATTGACCTGCTGGTTACTCCCGCATCTGCTGGTTTGCTCGATGATTGGGAAGTAATCGACCGCGTAATTGTGCTGGATAAATACCTCTTTGATTACCCACAGCAGTTGCTCAAAAACCCTCACAACCTGCTCCGGCTTAAGCCACTCTGGCACAACCTGCGCGATGGTGACTATGACGCTGTATTGCTATTACATCACCTGACGCTCTTTTTCGGTCGCTTAAAGCACCAGATTCTTATGCGAGCCACAGGGGCAAAATGGCGCGTTGGTTTAGACAACGGCCATGGCTGGTTCCTCAATGTACGCGTTAAAGATGATGGTTTTGGCGCTATGCACGAAGCTGATTGTAACCTTGCAGTAGCAAAAGCAGCAGGTGCGACCACAAACGACAAGCGCCTGACCGTACCCATCAACGAAGAGGAACGAAAGCAGGCCAGGCGGTTGATATATGAATCAGACTTATCCGAAGTAAACCCATCCATTACATCTCGAATCTCAGACCCTAAAAATGTAGGGGCGGGTCTTGCCCCCGCCCGGCAAGATGCCCCCGCCAGGTCACATCCCCCCGCCAGAGTTGAACACCCTCCAATCAAACGCCCGATCATTGTCATGCACCCCGGTAGTGGGGGTTATAGCACAGCTCGTCGCTGGGCACCAGAGCGTTTTGCCCAACTGGCCGATACGCTCTTCCATGATGCTGGTGGCCAATTGATCCTGGTGGGCGGTCCGGAAGAGGCCGAACTGCACCAGCAGATCATAGAATTAATGCAGTCTGAGATGCCTGTACGTAGTTTTGCGGGCAAAGGCAACATCCGAGTTGCAGCAGCAATTCTGGAACAAGCTGATCTCTTTATTGGTAATGATTCAGGGCTCATGCACCTGGCAACAGCGGTAGGCACACCCACCGTCGCTATCTTTGGCCTGACAAACTCCGACGCATGGGGACCCTACACAAGGGGCCAACCGGGATTACAAGCGGTAGTAGTAAAATTGGATTTACCTTGCATGCCATGCTTCTATCGCGGTCACGATCTGGGCACGCCAGAAGGCTGCATGACTCGCGATTGCCTGGCTATGCTCGGCGTTGATCCTGTAGCTACAGCGGCACGGAGATTGTTGCGGCAGTCAAGGAAACAGCCACTTCATGTAGTAGAAGAAGTAACAAGAGGAGATTGAAATGAGTACGACGGCATATACTTCACCTGTGGATAAGCTGCTTACTATTGGTGAACCCGAATCCATAAATCCAGACAAATGGCCGAATTACCTTGAACTTGGTCTTGGCCCAGAACATATTCCTGACCTGATTCGCATGGCGACGGATCGTAAGCTACGCGATCTTGAAGAAGAAGAATACGAAGATGAGGATCCCGATTTCTGGGCACCAATTCATGCAATACGTGCGTTAGGACAACTACATGCTGAGACTGCAATTGAGCCACTTGTCAACTTACTGGCTGAGTTGCAGGATGACGAATGGATGCTGGAAGAATTGCCTTCAGTTTACGGTATGATCGGCCCGGTAGCCATACCAGCTCTAACAGCATATATGGCTGATTCGTCACATGAAATGTATTCACGTTCATATGCCTCAAATGGATTGATTGAAATTGCTAATAGGTACCCAGCGAGCCGTGAAGAATGCATCGCAGCTATCAGCAAACAACTAGAGGCGTTTGAAGAAAATGATTATGAACTTAATGCTTTCATCATTGGTGATCTAGCTCATCTCAAGGCAGTAGAAACCCTTCCCCTTATTGAGCGCGCCTTTGAAGCAGATAGGGTTGATGAATTTATAATAGATCTCGATTATGTGCTCGAAGAATTTGGTTTGAAAGAGCGGAAAATAGTCGAAAGTCCATTTCTTGAGATGTTTAAGGAAATATCTGCTTCGCGTGCAAAGCAGAAAGAAACGCCCACACATTCCCCGGAGGAATCCTACGTACTGCCACCGCCACCTGCTCGAACTACCACTGACAAGATCATAAAATTTTCAGGAAAGAGGGTTACAAGGAAGAAAAGCAAGAAAAAGAGGTAGGAATATTAATCGCCTTTAAACTACTGCCGAGCCCATCACCCTTTTCACAGGTCTTGTGAAGTTGCCAATCTCGATTTCGGGCAATTCTCTTCTGATGATCTCAATCATCCTACGTATACCTAGCGCCTTGCCCATCGAATCGAGCGCTGGCATGCGCGGCAACAGCACTTCTGGATCGATATTCAAGTTGCGCAATTGGATGAGCCGCAAGCCCGTTTCCCTCACAAAGGATAGCAGAGCCTCAACTTCACGTTCGCGATCTATCATGCCTGGAAAGCTGAGCAGGTTGATTGAGCTATAAACACCTGCATCTCGTGCTCGTTTCAGCGATTCTTTGACATCCACAAAGCTATAGCCAATGGGGCGGTAATAGGCAGTGTACGTTTCCGGGTGTCCAGAGATTGTGCTTGCGCGGATAGTATCAAGACCAGCATCGTATAGTCGCTGTAGCCAGCGTGGATTACTAGCGTTGGTATTGATATTGATGACACCTTTATCGGTGCATGCACGCATTCCCTTAATCGCCTGTTCGATGCGCCGCCACTGCAACAACGGTTCTCCCTCGCAACCTTGCCCAAAGCTCACAATCGCATCTTCGGCTTGTTCCAGATGGGGTATCGCAACTTCAAGTATCTCCTCGACTGTTGGAATGAAAGTCAGACGATCCTGTGGCGAAATTAAGTCCTCTTCTTCTTGTTTAGAGATGCATCCAATACATCGCGCGTTACACCCTGGCGA
>JBKPBA010000246.1:0-4840 GCA_046726675.1 Chloroflexota bacterium | reverse complement strand
GTGGTTATCTCGAATTGCAAATAGAAGAAGCTGTTCCCGACAAATCGAAGACTGTTGTACTCTACTGCGCTGGGGGTGTGAGATCACTTATAGCTGGTGTGACCTTACAGCAAATGGGTTATCAGAACCCAATTTCCATGTCTGGCGGTTTTGGACAATGGAAAGGCAATGGTTATCCATTTGTGCAACCACGCACGATGAGTGAGGCGCAATCCAAACGCTATAGTCGCCATCTACTCATTCCCGAAGTGGGTGAGCAAGGGCAGTTTAAACTCCTCGAGTCGCGAGTTTTGCTGATTGGAGCTGGGGGACTTGGCTCTCCTGCAGCCTATTACCTGGCTGCTGCTGGTATTGGAACGATAGGCATTATCGACGCTGATGTAGTGGATGAGAGCAACCTGCAACGTCAGATTTTACATAATACGAAGCGTGTTGGCCAGTATAAGGCCGAATCAGCCCGTGAAACTCTGGAAGCACTGAACCCGGATGTAAAAGTAATCACATACATCGAGCGTCTGGATGAAACAAACGTAGCCTGCATCATAGCTGATTACGATGTAATTATCGATGGCACTGATAATTTTCCCACACGCTATTTGCTGAACGATGCTGCGCTTCTTGCTAAGAAACCAGTCGTTCATGGTAGTGTCTTCCGTTTTGAAGGACAACTGACCGTCTTCAAACCCGACGAGGGACCATGTTATCGGTGTCTCTTTCCAGAGCCACCTCCTCCCGAGCTTGCACCAAGTTGTGCAGAAGCTGGAGTATTGGGCGTGCTGCCAGGCATTATCGGCCTGCTGCAAGCGACAGAGACTATCAAGCTCTTGCTAGATATCGGTGATCCATTAGTTGGTCGTCTGATGACCTATGATGGTCTTGCCGGCGAGTTTAGCGAACTACGCCTTTTCCGCGATCCTAAGTGTCCGGCTTGTGGCGAGAATGCTCATCCGGAGAACTTGCCGACGTATGCCGAGTTCTGCGCTATTCCAGCCAGGTAATCATAGAAGGAGCATTCAATGTCAACGGTACGTCTTGCGCCTGTCTTGCGACCCTCCGTAGGAGGCTCAAAACAGGTGAGCGCCGAGGGAAAAAATCTTGCGGAAGTATTGAACGATTTGTTCGAGCGTTTCCCGGCACTAAAAGAGCAGATTCAACCTGACGGTAACCTTAGTCGCTTTATCAATATCTATGTCAATGATCAAGATGTGCGCTATTTGCAGGGCCTTGAAACGAATGTGGGTCCTACAGATACCGTTATCCTTTTGCCTGCCATGGCCGGCGGGCGCTAAAACCTCCTTTTCACATCATAATACGGTCATCTGTAGGTGCCGATTTATCGTGCACACCGCCGATTTATCGGCCCTCCGTGGATGTTCCGCTATTCAGATGTAAAGGGTAATCTGTATCATTAGAGAAAAATTATGCGCTACAGTAGCATATTAGATACCATCGGAAATACACCGCTTGTAGAGCTGAAAAGTTTCAGCCCTCGTCCGGGCGTGCAGATTTTTGCCAAGCTTGAGGGTTGTAATCCTTCTGGTAGTGTCAAAGACCGCATCGCCAAAATGATGATTGAAGAGGCTGAGGCGAGTGGCAAAATTAAACCTGGCTCTATTCTTCTAGAGCCGACCAGTGGCAACACTGGTATCGCGCTTGCTATGATTGCCCGTGTAAAAGGCTATTCGTTTACAGCAGTAATGCCTGATAATGTGACGCAAGAACGCCGCCAGATGCTCGAACTCTATGGTGCAAGCATCGTTTACTCCGACGGAGCTTTCGGTAGCAATGGCGCAGTGAAACTCGCGCAAGAACTGGCGAGCAAAGATGACAGGTATGTGATGCTCTACCAGTATGGTAACGAAGCTAACCCACGCGCACACTATGAAGGCACTGCTGTGGAGCTTATCAAAGACCTTCCTGATCTGGATGTCTTCGTAGCCGGTCTCGGTACTGGCGGCACACTTACAGGCAATGCTCGTCGTTTGAAGGAATACAACCCGGCGATCAAAGTTGTGGCAGCGGAACCTCTACAGGGAGATGGAGTACAGGGTCTGCGCAATCTCGAAGATGGTTTCGTACCTCCTGTGTTAGATCAATCACTACTTGATGTCAAAATCCTTGTTTCCGCTAGAGATGCTATACGCAGGACACGCCAACTCAAAGACCAGGAGGGCATCTTTGCTGGCCCATCATGTGGCGCTGCTCTTCACGCTGCTCTACGTGTTGCTTCAACAATGGATCGTGGCAAGATCGTCGTGATACTCGCCGATGGTGGTTGGAAGTACCTGAGCGAAGACCTGTGGACACGTGACCTCGATCAACTTGAAGATGACCTTGAGGAAATATTGTTATGGTAGACGAAGCAGGTTTCGCTATCCATGTTCCTCAAGTAATTTATGCAGAGATGCTCGAGCATGTAGTGGCGGGTTATCCCAATGAAGCCTGCGGAGCATTAGGCGCTAAAGATAATCGAGTAGTCAAGCATTACCCGACCGCAAATGCTGCCGAGCATCCCGACGATTTCTCCATCATCGCCCCAATAGATTTGCTACATATTTACGAAGATATCGATGAGTACGATGGTGAGATGATCTACTATCACTCACATCCCAAAAGCGAAGCCTATCCTTCCAAAAGAGACAAAGAATGGGCAATACGCAACAAACTCTACTACATTATCTTCTCACACCAATTCTACCCCGAACCTCCCTATGCCAGAGTTTTCTGGATTAACGATGATGATTCTGTGGTCGAGGGGAAGGTAAAAATAATCTCTTAATGTGGCTTAAAATAAGGATGTAGGGGCGCAATTCATTGCGCCCAATTCATTCCCCATTCATTTGTTAAGCACCATCATCAGTATCATCGGAATAACCCATAATAGTTGCAGAAATATCGTTTATATTTTAGGGTTGAAGAATCTGACCACTCTAACAAGCTATATTTCTTATAGCCTGTTGGTCAATTCCTACTATATTCCTCAGTTTCAAAGGTATTTGTAATCTTTTGTGTAATTTTTACCTGATGTTTGAGGTGCCGTTTGCAAGAGGTGCAAACTACTCTCCCCATGGGAAGTATTTTACGTGAACGCTACGTTGTTGAGGGACTGCTTGGCAAAGGTGGTTTTGGCGCAGTCTACCTGGTAAAAGATGTAAGAGTTCAAGGTAATCTTTACGCTCTGAAAGAAGCAATCAATCCACAAAGGCGAGAACGGGAGCGATTTGTATTTGAAGGCGAGCTGCTCAAGCATTTAGACCATCGTTCACTCCCACGTGTGTACCGTATATTTGAGGACGAGACGAACCGCAGGGCATATATGCTCATGGATTTTATAGAGGGGCCAAACCTGGAAGTGTTGCGCAAGCTCCAGTCAGGTAAGCATTTCTTGTTACACCAGGTTCTAAAGATCCTTGCTCCTATCGTAGATGCAGTAAATTATTTACATCATCAAAACCCGCCAATTCTGCACCGTGATATCAAACCTTCAAACATTATCGTTCCTGTATCAGGTGACGATGCTGTACTTGTTGATTTTGGTATTGCGAAGAAATTCAACCCCGATGCAACTACTACAGCTTTTCGTACTGGTTCTCCAGGCTATGCTCCTCCTGAATTGTATAGCAAGGGAACCAGCATCCGCAGCGATATATATGAGTTGGGAGCAACATTTTACACTTTATTGACGGGCTCGGTTCCAGCCGATGCTCTTCACCGTATTACATTAATGGGCAGTGATCAGTATGATCCAATTGAGCCGATCAGTAAACTCGATCCCAATATACCGCAGGATATAGCCCAGCCTATCCACCGTGCATTGGCTATTAACAGCAATGATCGTTTCTCAAGCGTTGAAGAGTTCTGGCAGGCATTTGAAATGCAACCTGGATGGAGACAATTAAATAAAGCAGTTATTGCACTGTCAGCTCCCTCAACTCAGCCGATTGCTTCCAACAAAAACACAGACCCTCCCATACCTGCTGTGGTAACAATTCACAAACAGACACAAGCCCGGCGTTCAAGGAAATTCTGGTTATGGTTACTTGTTTTGGTTTTAGTTGTAGTTCTCTCGGGCATTGGGGCAGGTTTGTTCTCGTATTTTACGAAATATCAGGCTAATAGTACACTATCTACAGCAGTTTCTCCTACCTCATTACCAACACAGGCTTCTACTAATGTCGTTCCAACCGCACACCCAAAGTCCACTCCCACATCCTTACCAGTTGTTATACCTACACCTCATCCAACGCCACCTCCAACGGTGATCTCTACACCACATCCGGCGCCTTCACTTACTCCGACACCTGTTCCCTATCCAAATGTGGCAGGAAACTACAATGGCACTATTGATGACACTACATCGAATACTGTTACTGGCATGGCATTATCTATACAACAACAGGCAGGTCGTGGCACGATCAAAGGGTACTTCACGATTAATCCACCTTTGGCGGGCAGTGGTAATTTCACCGGTTCTGTAAATACAAACAACTATATCCAGTTTGTTGTGCAGGCTTACAAAAAAAAAGGCCCGCTCTATTTCTGGGGTTGGTTGAAATCCAATGGTATTCTCAGCGGCAATTATTGCAGCTTGAACAAGCATAACCAGTGTGATCCAAAGGCAGGCGCTTCCGGCACCTGGAGTGTCGCTCCTGCAGCGCATTGATAAAAAACTGGTTACAAAGCCCTTTTTCCTTTCCCTCCTTCCTACTGGCAGATTTCATTTCGTGTATCGTATAATTAGACTATCGAAATGATAACAGGAAAGTAAAGCCCATGCTACAAAATCCAGTACACAAACAAGTTGACCTGACAGAAGCACTTCTTGATATCGTCCCTAAAC
>JBKPBA010000245.1:0-8456 GCA_046726675.1 Chloroflexota bacterium | reverse complement strand
TGCTCACGTTGTCCAGGTGTTGCGCCTCATCGACAAAGATTGCAACCGTACGTCGTCGCTTCGCGGTCGTCTCGAAGGATTGCCGCAGGGCGTCTTTTGACCCCTCGGGAGGTTTACGTTTGATGCGAGATCCGTCAAGCCTTACTAAACCTGTTGGATCTTCATCGTCTCCAAGATCGTGAGCGATCTTATGTTCAATCAATGGCTCGTCAAAAGCCACAAGACCGACCTGGAAAAAGTCTTTCCAGTTAAAGTATCCACTCAATGGCGGCCTCGGACTCAACCTGAGAAGCGGAACCCGTTCTCTATCCTGCTGCAAAAGAGGTAACATCTCGAGGACGATCGTCCGAATGACATGGTTCATCATCGTGCTCTTGCCCACACGGGCTGGACCAAAGACATTAATGATGGAGGCTCCACCAGGCTCCTGGATTGCCCTGCGCAACGCTTTGTCTGCGGCCTCGAGATGGGGATGTGCTATGATGCGTTTGAATGCTTGCAAGCGCTCTTCTTTGGTCATCTTGGCATAGCGTGACCGATCTTCTGGGATATCGTCTTTTTTCATCACTCATAGTCTCCGTAAATCTCAGCTTCGTCCATTTCACTACTGTTATCATCATCTTCACCTTCGTCTGGCATCGAGAGGGGTGTCGAAGGTGCTTGGAAAAGGAGGAATTGAGCAGCGTAGCTCACATCAATGGCCTGCAGGATGTCGCGAGATTCGGCATCGCACAGTCGCTGGATGCCAAACTGCTCCTCCGCTTCAACAGAAGCGAGAAACTCGGCGATACGTTGTATCGTGATCGAATACTGCTGGGCAGAGACAGACCGGCGCTTGCGCAATTCATCGGTGATCAACTGCAACTCACGCACAGAATGATGACGCAAGGCCAGAAAATGCATCGCATCACATTGAGTCCATTCGCCTTTCACGAACGCGAACACGCGACTGATGTCGAACGGATCGATACTAACCTCTACCTTCGTCCCCACTACGTCCCCATCGTCGAATGCCTTCGACCAGTAGAATTCATAATGCACCTGGACGCCCTTATGATAATGCACCAGCAATTCTTCTCCACTGTCAGATGTGGGCAGACTTTGCATGAGAAACTTCTGGTTGTACGTCACATCGCGATAGGGGCGCACTCCACTCAGGATGATGCCAGCTTCATATTCCTCGCGCGGCGTTCGTTCGAGCGCAGTGTGGTAATTATTACTATAGACATTGTAGAACCACTGGCAGAGCCTCCGGTAAAACGCGGCTAAGGTCCAGGTGGCCTTGCGGCGCGGGTCAACCGATCTCGTCATTTCCCGCGGATTTTTCAAGGCCTTCGTGTTTCCCAGGACATTATCGATAAAGCCTGTCTTGGTGGTCCCGAAGAGCCGTTCTTCGACTGATCCCGCCCGTGGTTCAGCAGGAGGACGCTCGAACTTTGTGATGTTGTGAAAGGCCAGGAGTGCTTCAAAATAGGTGCTATTGAAATCAGAGCCTGCATCAACTACCAATATCTGTGGCAACCGCTCGTGGCGTCGTACACATTCCCGTATTACCATCATATCAGAGCGGCGACTTGGAGGATCATATGTCAAATACACGGCAAGAGGCCATCGAGAAGTCGCGTCGGTCATCACCGAAGCCCACGGTTTACCGAGTACTTTTCCAGTACGCGAACTGACAAGTTGAATATCTGGCTGAAAATGATCAAGATGACCGATATGCCAGGGGAAATCGCCATGGCGAGGCGTCGTTTGATCTAAGTAAGGATAGGGCACTTCCTCCTGGTAAGCGGCTCGTTGCCCCCTGCGCTTCAACGTTTGCTCGTAGCCCTTCCGCTTTTTGATGGCTTTACAATAGGTCTTGTAGCTCGCGGGATGGATGCCATTAGCCTTGCAATAGGTGACCATCTGTCCGTGGGAATGCACTATGGGCTTCTGCCTGTCGGTTTCATAATCATTTTCAATATAGTCCATCATCGCCTTGAAAGAATCCTCTGGCAATTTAAGCTGGGGATTGCCGGCACGATGATACTTGGTGAGCAATCCAATATACCCGTGCCCGTACTCACGCCTGGCATCTTCATACTTTGCATCCCAATCGCGGAGTGTACGATACGGCGTCCCCACTTGCTCAGGCGTTTCTCCTGCACGATAGCGCTGGAAGAGTCTGTGCCGCTCGTTCCCTTCCCGATAATCCTGCGTATTCGCTTTTGCTAATATATCCAGTTCTTTATCGGTTACACCACCGATGTGCGCATGACCTTTTTGTATGGGTTGAGTGATTTTTCCTTGGGAGACCAGGGCATGAAACTCTTCTCTCTTGATTTCTACCCAGTCATCACGCTCAGAACGCATGGCAATTGACGTATCCCCGCTGTTATAAATCGTCCATGCACGTCCATCCCATACCACTCCTTGCCCTATCCCTATCTTCATTTCTTCCAAAGAAGAACCGGGAGGCCGATAAGGGGACTCCGTCAAAATGAGGTAGGCGTGCCCTACCTCTTCATCCCGAAAGATATGCACATACTCGCTATCGGCGAAAGGAGCTGCTTTCAGATCCACATACAAATGTCTGAGGAGCAGGGCGCTGTAGATGTGCTGCGCCTCGACATGCTCTAGCAATTCCTTCAGCGTTATGACAGGCTCTTCTGCAAAGAGTTCGCGCATGCGTTTCAATGCCGCATCGTCAACATGCAGATCTGGATCGCGCAAATAATCCTCCAAAAACTGCAGGTTACGTACGTATACTGGGTGCAAATCAGCCGTTGAGCGCACTTTATATGATAGACCATAGCGCTCTGCGTACTCCTCACCTGGAGGACATCGCCAGTGTCCTTGTTCATCTCGCTGGTATCTGTTCGGCATCGACTCGGCCAGTTCGATCAGCTTCTCCTCGGGTTTCCACTCCTCCCATCCTGCGCCATCACCATATAGCACGAAAAAATCGGGAGTGTGCCAAAATGCGACAGGGCGTCCGCTTTTGGCGACATAGCGCATCTCTATTTTCGATGGCTGGTCGTAATACTCTCGTACCTTTTCGTTATACTCATAGGTAACAATGGCCACGAACTCTGGAGTCCGGCTCTCAAACTGGATCGTTCGTCCCATTTTGTCGCTGGCATAACGACCCGTCCAATTGCCCACTCGGCTCTGCCGACTGCGCGCTGGCTCAGAGGTACGAATGCCCTCTATTACCTTCCGCGCTGTCTCAGAGAGCTTCAGACTATCACACCACAAAGAAAATTCAAGGTCATCCATCATATCGTTTGCTCCTTGCTCTAAGGCCTTTCCTATCTACCGGAAACGTCCGGTAAGTTCGATCTACCTACACTCCTCAGGATCGATTCTCTCGCCCGGTTTTTTTCTCGATAACGGCGACGCGAAAACACTGTTCAACCTACGTGGACTTAGTACAAATCTTCTACCCTACTATGAAGAACTGAATCCATTGCATTATTTGCACCTCCTTTCTACTCAAGCGAATTCTGCCCATCTGACAGACAGCGAATTTCGAGCAATGCCAGCCGAGCTTCATACTCCCGAAAACAGCCCGGTTCGCCGACAACTGAACCCACTCTTTGATAAGTCAGCTTTTCTCCCCGGACGAGTACGATACGAGCCGCCTCAGTAATACGCTGTCGCAGACGCGTTTTCCTAAGTTGGCCTTGTTGTTTGCGATACTCTGCGTAACGGCGAGAAATCTCCCGACATGCTACCGGAAAATGGGTCTCGATCGTCCTGACTGGGTAGCCTATTCGTTGCGCTACCTCTCGCATGGAAAGGGGCGCACTTTGCTGATCGGCCAGAGCATCTTCAAGAACCCGTTGAGCTTTTTCGCGATCAAAAGGACGACGTACATCACGTTTTCGGGCTTGTTCCTGAGATACAGGCGATGCGCCGGGAACGGATTGCTCTACGCCGAGAAGGCATTGAAGAAGAGAGAGACGAAACTGATAGCAGAGCTGAAGCAGGAACGCAAGAGATGGCGGGAAATAACCTTGCACCAGTTCCCACAGAGAGGCCTTGGGCCGCCCAATACTGCGGGCGAACGCTGTCATATTACCATCAGTTATCGTCGCAATAAGGTCCCGTAATGACTGGATAAAACCCTCGCGAGGGATGGCGAGCGGCAATTGTGGCATGTAGGCCAAGAAATCTGCGACCGTTTCTGAGATGCATCTCTCTTTCTCCGCAACCTGGCTCTGGCCGTTAGCTTTTCCCAGCCACTTTCCACATGCTGAACAGTAACCGGGACGGGAGCGCCAGGTGAGCCAGGGGAGAGATGCGGAACAGTGCGGGCAGCGTCTCTCCAATTGCTGGGAGTGTTCGGGGCAAATAGTTATCCCGTTGATCGACCATAGCAGTGGCTCATAGATGATGGTCCCTTGACGCCGCCAGGTGTCATAGCATGTCGGACACCATTGTCGAACAGGCTGCAGGAGGTCGCGTTGAGAAAGAGCGTCTGCGCCCACAAGCAGCGTGAGAAATGCGAGATCCGGCCGAAAAGTCAACGCTCCCAGAGCACCAACCCAATCTGATGCCATGATACCATTGCCGTTGATTGGGCTGGCGTGACGCAAGAAACTGCTGATGCTCCGGCTTTTATCGTCAGCAATATAGCGCTTGCCGAGAATGGGGGCAATACTATATCGAATAAGCGTTCCCACCTCTACGTGGTGTTCATAGGCCAACCGGCATATGTAGCTCGTCAGTGACTCGACAAGGGGACTGTTAAGGCCACGAGGAGTAAGGTTGTAGAGTCGACTCCGGGGCGGAATGTCTGGGATAGACATCTCCCAGAGAGGTAGTAGGGGCAACGCAATCTCTTCAAAATGTTGAACCATAACAATACCTTTCCAATCACAAGCCCACTTCTGTGGAATCTCCGTCTTCTTAATCCTTGAGGAAGTGTTCTCGCCATGCCAGCATATACCCGTTGATAGCCCAGTTCTGGAGTGCAGGCTGATCGGGAAAGACGCGAGAGGCAGCCACTTCGGCATAACAGTCGACAGCAAAATCGATCATCGAGAAGTACTCCATACTTTCTTGATTACCTTTTGCCCGCTCGAGCGCTTCTTGGAACAGACTTTGTCCTTTCTCCCATGCCTCCCTCGCCCGCGGAAGTACCTGCTGCAACTTGCGCCATTCCTGCGCCAAGCGCGCATCTTTCCACGGTATCACTACCGCACGAGCGAGGAAGGACTCCAGAAGCTCTGGATGCAATACTGATTCAAGATCAGGGCGTCCCATTTCGCTTCCGCCATAGTTGATCAGTTCGCAAATGTAGCGAATAGTCAAGGCTATGGCAAACATCTCGGGCTCGACGTCATGCCGACGAAGATCGATACATTGTTGAAGATAATCCACGCTGCTCCTCCACTCTCAGCTCCATCATGCAAAAGCAGTCTGGCTCTTGTGTCACATTCCCTCGCTCTGATCGCCGTTCTGTGAGCGTTTGAGGTTGTCTATGAACGCAGCCATATCCTGATACCATTGGGCAAGATTCTTCATAGATGCGAAGAACTGTTCACATTCTTCGTGGGGTACGACGGGAAATAAGGGAAGTGTCCCTATTTCAGTTCCTACTCCATTCGCATCAAGCATGATAATCTCGATAATGGGAGCCATCGCCTGCTCCTGTACCATCTCGCGTGCCTGTGTCGTTGCTTGACCGATGAGTGTTTTTCCTTTCGAAAGAAGCAACTCAAGTTGGCGGGAAGAAGCGATGTCAAGAGAGGAAGAGAGATGCAGCGCCCATTGATCGAGCAAGGCCTCTGCATCGCTGTTCGCCTCGAGGAACGTAAACAGGTATCTTCGCAGTGATCGATAGCGCTCCAGCAGTATTCGCTGGGCTTGTTCTACATCCTCCTGCCAGACCTCGTTGGCTTGGCGAAGTTGCTCACGTCGGGCAGTAGACACTAATGACCAGTTAAAACAAGCACACCAGAACGGCAATGCCCCCAAATGGAGACACCAAACTATGCGCTCGCCTCTCGCCGTCTGCAGCGGCAACTTGCGGGCGCTGGCCCAGAGGGCGAGCTTTTTCCACCGAGGGATATGCGTCTCGGCACGAAGGCCGAGCATGCGGCAGAGTGCTCTCACCGGGACGTAGGCCGTTCCATCTGCGAGATATAAAACCGGCACCTCCTCGTCAAAATAGGGCAGCAGCACAGTCATCTGTTGGATAGCTTGTCTCTGCTTCCCTATTATGCTGTCTTCTTGTGTATTCATTGATCTCACCTCATTCAATGAGGACCTTCTCAGAGAGCCCTGTCCTGCCTTCACTTGCAATGGAAAGCATCTGGCTTAGGAACGAGAATCACCGTCACCTTTTTTAGGCCGTTTGAAAACCATCTCGATGGCGCGCAGTTCCGATGCAATAGACTGGGTTTCTCGTAATGGTTGCCATTTAGATTGGGTGAATACAACTGGGTTGCTGGCAAGTAGCTCCCAGCCAATCTCCCCCAGTTGGTTTGCATATGCGTACAAGGTCGGGCCTGCTTGCCAATTCTCGAGTTCTTGATCGTTGGCAAAGCGCGGACGAAACTCACCATCGTTGGTGACAGTTGCGAAAACGAAGTAATATTCCCATTGTTGCACTACTCTGCTCCTTGCATGCTTGGCACCACCTACACGTTCACGCGTTTGAGATGTTCAGCGTGGGTATGGGAGAGCGCACGATAAGTGATGTTACTTCACCCTTTGCGGTCTATACCAGCGCTTTCTGCCCACATTATCCGGTTGTCTCCACTTTCAGCCGCCAGGCAAAGTTGCGTTTCAGAATGGAGAGCAGCGAGCGATGTTGTGGAAACAGATGCTCTAACTGGTCGATGATACGCAAGATCGCCAGAGGGATAAGGCTGTTCTGATAGGCAATCAGATGAGGCAGATAGCCCATATGAAGGTATTCGTGTTGGTTCTCAGCATTCTCCTGATCGTGAAAGAGATGGAACCGATGGACGTCCTCATCGGTCATGGTCTCAACACTGCTGTTCAACTCCAAGGGGAACGATGGTATGCCATGGACGATTTGAAGCTCGAGGGAGCCACTTGTAGACCTGTGTTGCTCCATCACTCCGAGCATGACAAGATGAACAAGTACTGCTTGTTCTGAGAGATAATCGGGCGAGAACAGTTCCACCTGTGTTTCAGTGGAAAGTCGCGGCCCCAGCGAGCCAAAAGAAGGATTCAGTAACTGCGTATCATAGATCACACCCACTATGTAACAGAACGACGCCTCATCTCTGCTTTGATCCCTCTCTTGCCTATGACGCGATATATCTGAACATCTTGATGGTATTGCAACGCGAACGAAGCGACCAAAAGCGTATTCAGCAATATCTGGTAGGACCTCGATTTCCAGAGGTCCATAAATCTGACAGACGTAATTAATATGAGAAAAGGATTTGACGATTTTCCCGATAATCACATTCAAGCCTCCTCATCTTTACGGTCAGGTAAGTGCTGGAAGTAAGCATCGGCATGCTTAGCGTAAACTTCTAGCGACCACTTCTCTAACATCAGCAGCCTCAACCGTCATAATTGCTCATGTTCATGGCAAGCCGAGTAACAACTGTTGGACTACTGGCCCATCGCAGAATATGCTCGGCCTGCTCTAGTAAGGTTTCCTCCTGGATAATTAAGCAGCGCTTTTGCATATTCAGTCGTTGAAAAGCCGGTCGGGCAAGAACAGCTTGAAAGCGCTTGAGAGAGGGATGTGGAATAACGACACAAAGGTGCATGATATTTGTCGGGCATAACGCATCCAGGTCATAGAGGCGCAGCAGGCCGGATGAAATGGAGGTGGTGTGCTCAATCTCATAGGCAGCGATCACGTCATCTCCTCGCAACCAGAGCACATCAATGAGAGTGATGATCCGGCGAAATTCCGTATCCACCAGAGGGGGGAGCCTTTTCAGACTCACATCGCCTAACCGTTCGCCATTCCAGCTTTTACTCTGATCATTCGCAGCGATCCAGACATCACATCCCACTTGATGGCCGATCTTGGCCAGCAGCCATTGGATGTGGGTATGATCAGCTCTCTCCTGCTCACCTTGCTGCCACTGGTGTTCCTCTTCACCCTCGATTGAGAGGGTGTCTCTCGTCTCTGGATCAACAGCGATGTCTTTCCACGCAAAGAGCGAAGAGGATCGCGTCATGTTTCTTGCAACCTGTTCGCTAAGGTTTCGTTGACCTTTCCAGGTCACGAGGTGTTCGAGTTCCCATAATGAGAGGCCGAGCGCTCGTGCCAACGAGACAAAGCGAGTCCGGAACGCAAAATACGCCTCGATGGGACCCTCTGACTGTGCTACTTGCCCGTCCTCATTCATAAGCATGAGATGCAGCAGCGGGAAAAAGATGGGCCAGTGGTGCGCATCTTGCAGGTGCCACCATGCACTCAAAAGAAAGGGAATGCGTGCCGGCTGTAAGTGAGACCGTAATCCTTTCTG
>JBKPBA010000244.1:0-7596 GCA_046726675.1 Chloroflexota bacterium | reverse complement strand
CTATATCTGTAGGGCAAACCAGCACGTTTATAACATAAATACACGTCCGCCAAAGGTAGCAGGCGTGTGTGATATAGATGGAAGTGAGTTGTACCAACGCTCCGATGATACAGGAGAAGCAGTGCAGAGGCGAGTGGATATCTTTTTCGATGAGACTATTCAGTTACTTGATTACTACGGGAATCAGATGAAATTGGTAGAGGTGGATGGAAACCAGGATATCGACCAGGTGCAACAATCACTTCTGGATGTGATACGAACCAGGCAAACTTCGTAGAGATGTGCCAAAAGTGATAAAATATCGCTCGACATTTATTAATATTTGTGCTATAATTCGTAGTTGGCTGCAGCAGTGTCAACTGCTGCCATTTTATCTTGGAATCATTACTCCTGAAGTCGTCGTTAGAGAAAGGATGCTATGCCAAAGAAGGATGAAATTGAAGTAGAGGGTAAAGTAATTGAGGCCCTCCCCAATGCCATGTTTAAGGTTGAAATAGATGAACAACATCAGGTTCTTGCTGTTCTCTCTGGGCGTATCCGAATGAATTTCGTGCGCATTGTGCCGGGTGATAAGGTGAAGGTAGTGCTATCACCCTATGACCTGACACGTGGTCGCATAACATGGCGTGTGAGATCGTGAGGTGGTGTACCCCTCTCTTTCACTCTTCCTTTTCTTCTGATGAGCATCTTTATTGACGAGAATAGACAGGGTAGGTAGTGTAGATGGATAGGACGGAAAGATTGAACGACTGGATTTACTACCTATCTATTTTCCTTATTCCATTTCTTGTATAAAACGGGAGGAGGGCAAATTATGAAAGTACGTGCTTCGGTAAAACCGCGTTGTGAAAGCTGCAAGGTAATTCGGCGTAATCGAGTCGTAATGATTATCTGTAGTAAAGACCCCAAGCATAAGCAAAGGCAGGGTTAATAAAGCGTTTCAAGTTTCAAGCGCAGACTAAACTTGAAACTCGAGGTTCGAAACTGGAGGAAAAGATGGCTAGAATCGCCGGCGTTGACATTCCACGCGACAAGCGTGTGGAGATTTCGCTGACTTACATTTATGGGATCGGCTTAACAACAAGTCGTAAGATCCTGGAGCGAACACGGATTGACCCTGACACACGGGTGAAAAATCTGACAGAAGAAGAAGTCAACCGCCTTCGCGAGGTAATCGACCGCGAACACAAAGTTGAGGGCGACTTGCGCCGTGAAGTGGACATGAACATTAAGCGGCTGATTGAAATCGGCTCTTATCGTGGTATGCGTCATCGTCGCAACCTGCCAGTGCGGGGTCAGCGCACGCGCACTAATGCGCGCACACGTCGTGGTCCGAAGAGAACAGTGGCAGGTAAGAAAAGAGCAACAGCTAAGAAGTAACGCCGGGGAGGTACTGCAAACGTATGGCGGCAGACAAAAAGAGACCAACAGGCAAGCCCAGGCGGCGTGAACGCAAGTCCATTCCGCGTGGCCAGGCACATATCCAAGCAACTTTTAATAACACAATCGTTACTTTGACAGACCCCAATGGTAATGTCATCTCCTGGGGAAGCGCTGGCGGCCAGGGCTTCAAAGGCTCACGAAAGAGCACCCCATATGCTGCACAAGTCACAGCGGAATCGGCAGCACGCAAGGCGATGGAGCATGGTCTGAGGCAGATCGAGGTGTACGTCAAAGGGCCTGGTTCTGGCCGTGAGGCGGCGATTCGCTCATTACAAGCTGCTGGACTGAATATCACTTCGATAACTGATGTAACACCTATTCCGCACAATGGCTGCCGACCGCCGAAGCGGCGTCGCGTGTAACCCGTGAAGTGCGTGTGAGGAGGAGTCAACTACATGGCCCGTTATACCGGCCCCGTCTGCAAGTTGTGTAGGCGTGAGGGGGTAAAACTTTTTCTAAAGGGCGACAAGTGTCTGACCAATTGTACACTTGAGCGTCGCAACACCCGGCCAGGACAACATGGTACGGGTCGACAACGCAAAGCTTCTGGCTATGCATTGCAATTACGTGAAAAACAGAAGGTACGGCGCACATATGGTTTGTTGGAGCGCCAGTTCCGCAAGACTTTTGATACGGCAGCCCGCCGTCCTGGTAGGACTAGCGAGAATCTGCTCCAAATTCTGGAGATGCGCCTGGACAATCTGGTGTATCGTCTCGGGTTCGCAGACTCGCGCGCTCAGGCTCGCCAGCTTGTTTGTCATGGCCATTTTGCTGTGAATGGTCGTAAAACTGATATTCCTTCATTCGTTGCTAAACCAAATGATGTGATTAGTGTACGTGAGCGAAGTAAAGGGCTTGAATATTTCAAGACGCGTGCATTGTTGCTGGCACAAAAAGGTGTGCCTGCATGGCTGAGCCTGAACATCGATGAGATGACGGGTCGAGTCATGTCGCTACCTTCGCGAACAGAACTAGAACTGCCGTTTGAAGAACAGATGGTGGTTGAATATTATCAACGGTAATACTTCCTAATACATATAATACGTCGATCAGCGGATGGGTATATGCCTTCACGGTCTGCAAGTATAGGCCGTTGCAGGGCGCAGGACTCTTGGACTACCAACTTTTCCGAGTATTCTTCTGAGGGGAGTCGTAGGGAGTAAAAAGTAGAAATGACCGGTATAGTCTAAATTTTCCTTCTATGTTAAGAACAGGATCTGGATGGTAAGAAAAGAAAGGCAGGTTTGACCTTGGAAGAAATTACTCTGCCTCGCATTAAAAATACAAAAACTCAGGGAAACTATGCGAGCTATGATATCGAGCCTTTAGAGGCGGGATATGGAATGACCCTGGGCAATGCGCTGCGGCGTGTGTTACTCTCTTCTCTGCCGGGCGCAGCAGTGACCTCTATTCGTATTGACGGGGTACAGCATGAATTTCAGGACATCCCTCATGTGATGGAGGATGTTACAGATATTGTGCTGAACGTCAAAAAACTGCGCCTACGCTCCTTTTCGGATCATCCAGTATCGATGCGCCTGGAGGTGAGTGGAGAGCGTGTAGTAACAGCAGCGGACATTATGGCGCCAAGTACTGTAGAGATTGTTAACCCTGATCTCTACATTGCGACACTTGATAATGAGGATGCTCGCCTCGAGATGGAACTGGTTGTTGAAACGGGCAGGGGTTATGTACCCGCTGATTCAAAAGAAGATCAGCCCATCGGTGTGATTCCAATCGATGCTATATACACACCAGTGCAAAAGGTGAATTACACCGTTGAACACACGCGTGTGGGACAAATGACAAACTACGATAAAATTGTTCTTGATATCTGGACTGATGGTACACTCTTGCCGGATGAGGCATTACGTCAGAGTGCCGATATTCTGGTGCGCCACTTTACGCAGCTCGCTAACTACCGGGCTACATTGGTTGAACCAGAAAAACCACCTTTGAGCAGTATACCAATACCACAGAAGATTTATGATACTCCTATAGAGGAACTTGATCTTTCGGTACGTGCTTATAACTGCCTCAAGCGTAGCAATATTACAAAGGTGGGCCAGGTATTATCGATGAATGAAGAAGATCTGCTTGGCGTGCGAAACTTTGGTGAGAAGAGTTTGCAAGAGCTGCGTGAGCGATTGCTCTTACGCAACTTCCTGCCGAATCCGCGTACCAGTGCTGTTGGGGCCGACCTGGACGGCGATCACGAAATGGAGGACTGACTTGAGGCACCGAGTTGCCGGTAATCGGATGAGTATGCCAGAGCCACGCCGACGCTCTGCACGTCGGAACTTGATGGCGGGACTTATCCGTTATGATCGGATAAAAACCACTGAGGCACGTGCACGCGCTATTCGTGGTGAAACTGAAAAGTTACTATCTATAGCTATTAAAGGGCATCTTGCTTCCCAGGAACACCTGGCTTCAGTTGTACCTGATAATGAGAAGGCTGCCCAAATCCTGGCCTTCGCACGCAGAGGTCGCTTCTCCCTTGAAAAGCAGGTTCTTTCGAATGAAGATCGTGCTGATCAGGGTAAGCCGCCTTTGACTGATAAGGGGCGCAGATTCCTGGAGAAAAAGCTTAAGGATCGCCGAGAAGAATTGCTTCGCATCATTTCAAATGAAGATGAGGCAGAGGAAGCGTTACAGGCAGCGTATGAGGCAATGGTGATAGAGTTGCATGCCCGCCGTCAAATCTTGAAGTCACTTCCGGATGAATTGGTTGTCAAGAAGATTTTTGATGAGCTTGCACCGCGCTATGTTGGTCGTCCCGGCGGCTATACACGTATTACAAAACTTGGCAGGCGTTTGGGCGATGCTGCCGAGATGGCGCAAATTGCCCTGGTGTAAAAATAGCTCCGCGAGTGCGTCCTAAAAAGCCTTTTGCGTGCGATATCTATCCAAAGATTAATGGAGATAAGAGAGCGGAAGGATTAAAACGTGCTCTGCGAGGATCTTTGCAGAATCATGAAACTCGCGTGTGGAATTGAGTATGATGGCACTGACTATCATGGCTTTCAACGTCAATCGAGTGATCATGGGCCAACGATACAGGGAACTTTAGAAGGGGCGATTGAGCGTGTCTCGGGCAAGATGTCTGTTGTGTTTGGAGCTGGACGTACAGATGCAGGAGTACATGCAAGTGGACAGGTGATTCACTTCAGCACGAACGCAACACTTACTTCGCAAGTATGGATGAGAGCTATCAATGCAGCTTTACCCAGGTCGGTGGCTGTGCAGTGGACAAAGGAAGTCTCTGATGACTTTCATGCACGTTATAGCGCAAAGAGCCGCTCTTATCGTTATACGATCTGGAACCATGTAGCGTCATCGCCGTTACGAGCAAGGTATAGTTACCATCGGCCGCTTCCGCTGGCAGTTGACCTGATGAATGAGGCGTGCCAGCTATTATTGGGGCGCAAGGATTTTGGAGCCTTTGGACGCAGTCCTGATGAGACGAATCCGTTGAAATCGGGGCCGCATTCCTGTATGCGGACAATGCTTGAGGCGGGGTGCAAGCGTCAGGATGCACTTATCTATTGTGATTTTACCGCGGACGCCTTTCTCACGGGGATGGTTCGCAGGATTGTTGGAACGTTGTTGCTCGTAGGGCAGAGACGACTGAATCTCGATGAATTTGTCGCTATTGTGCAACGCGCTGAGAAGACGCACCCCGGTTCAGCAGCTCCATCGCATGGACTTTGCCTGGTACGGGTTACGTATCCTGAAGATTTTTGACAAACAAAAGAGGGCAGAACGAACAATGACGAAGACGTATAGTGCCAAGGCTGCCGACCTGAAACCTCAGTGGTATATTATCGATGCTGAGGGTCAGGTATTAGGTCGCCTGGCTTCACAAATTGCGCAAATTTTGCGAGGTAAGCATAAGCCAACATTCACGCCGCACCTGCAGAGTGGCGATTTCGTGATTGTGATCAATGCTGAGAAGATTGCTGTAACAGGCAGGCGCCTGGATCAAAAGGTATATTATCGCCATAGCCAGTATCCAGGCGGCCTGAAGAAGACAACATTGCGGCAGACGCTGCAGGGAAAATTTCCTGAGCGCGCTTTACAGCATGCTGTAAAGGGCATGGTGATGCATAACAGATTGGGAGCGGATATTATGTCCCACCTCAAAATTTATGCAGGCCCAACACATCCACACCAGGCACAGAAGCCCATCCCCTGGACAGGTCCAGAAGCATTGTTGAAGCAGCAGCCAAAAGAGGCTGTTCAAGCAGAGTAACTAAAGGAGAGGAGTACCTACCTTGGCCGATACCATCAAAGGTGAGTATTACTATGGTATGGGACGGCGCAAGACGGCTGTAGCCCGCGTGCGCCTCTACCCAAATGGTGATGGTAGTATCACCGTCAATGGCAAAAGTAGCCGCCTATATTTTGGGCAGCGTGATGCCATCGCATCTACTATGACTGCCCCATTGCGCTTGCTCGATCTAGGCAACGAGTATACTATAATGGTGCGTGTGGTTGGCGGCGGCACCAGTGGTCAAGCAGGCGCCATTCGTCACGCTGTGGCTCGTGCCCTTGTACGCGTGAATCCCGAATGGAAACCCGCTCTACGTAAAGCTGGTTACCTGACCCGCGACCCACGAATGAAGGAGCGCAAGAAGCCTGGTTTGAAACGTGCTCGCAAGGCGCCACAATATACGAAACGGTGACGCTCCCATCTCCTCGAAAGGGATGGGCTTCCAGGCGAGACCGCTCGCGTCTGTGACCGTTCCCCAGAGGGATCAGCATGGCTGGTGGCTGAGACGCTGCGCACACCTGGACAACTGCGGTCCAAACGAGTTATCTCTCCCGCAGGCCCGCGTCCGGGCGGACTACGACGTTCCACCGGGCGGCAGTTCTTTATCCTGCCGCCTGTCCCGCAAGGGACCGGGCCGTCGATACGTGAGCGAAGTCGGATATGCTATCCGCGAACCAAAGGCGAGGGGATGCATGTTCATACTCCCCACGATGTCTCGGTGGCCCACAAAGCCACAGCGCCGACAGGTCCAGTTGCGTCCTTTCGGCTTCTTCTTCCAGTCGCACCGTGGACAGCGGCTGCTGGTTCCCCGCTCACTGCCGCTGAAGCACACGATGCCGACTCGTTCACACTTCTGCTGGAGATACTGCTTGTCCTTGCCGTACTCCCACTGGCTCATGCGCTGGTTGTGATGCCGCCCTTTGTTCTCTCTACGCACCCCGTGCGGATCGCCCACATAGAGCGCCTGCACCCCTTCTCGCAGGCAGAAGTCGACCACTTGACGCGTGCCCTTATGCCGCAGATCGCGCACCCTCCGCTGCTTCTTGCCTCGTTCTCGTTCTTTGGTATACTGCAAGCGTCGCCAACGCTTGGAGCCTTGCTGGCAACGGGACTGCAAGCGCGAGAGATGCCCGAGCGTCCGGTTGTATCCCTGCTTGACGGTGCGCATGCCGCGCCCAGTCACGATCAATCCCTTGCCCGTTGTCGTGGTGATAGCCCTCTGGTGGATCTCGCCCAGGTCGGCGGTCGCCCGAACGAGCTGGCGGGAGGGAGCCTCGGCGGAGGCAGCGGGTGCGGCAGCAGATGAGGCTGGAACTATAATGTGCAGTTCGTATCCCCCGTTCCAGACCAGAGAGACCGCTCCGACCTGCTCGGGCAGATCGGGCAGACGGAACGAGAAGGACTGGCGCCCCCGTCCCATCGGCAAGATCAGGCGCTTTCCTGCGCGCGAAACAGCCTGAGCAGGCCACTCGACCGTCAGGTACTTCTTGGGGTGGTAGGGGTAGCGATGGCGCGGGTTGCTCTGGCGCAGCTGCTTGATGGTCTCGACGTTGGCAAGGAATTGGTGACAGACCATCTGGATGGATTGGCTGTGCAGGGCGTACTTTCCGCCCCTGGTCTCCCGCTGCAGGTCGTCTCTGCCTGGCCAGGGTACCCGCGCGGCTCGGTGACGCTCGAGGCAGTGCATCCAGACGTGAGCGGCTTCCAGCTGAGCGGCTTTGAGGCGCGCTCGCGTCCGCTTGTCCAGGTCCTTGAGTTGATAGATGCGCACCGTTTGCATAGCTACTCCTGCTCCTCTGATTCTGCTGGGCAGTATAGCAGGAACGCTCGTTCCAGTCAAGCAGGTGGAAAGCGTAGGACGGTGGGGAGGCTCTTCC
>JBKPBA010000243.1:0-7894 GCA_046726675.1 Chloroflexota bacterium | reverse complement strand
TTTTGTTTAGCGACATGGCATCTACCGTCTCGTTGGTGACGCCGGGCGTCATTGCCCCAGCGTTCCTGTAGAAAATCTAGACCTGCAAACAAACCCACTCACAACGTAAAGATCGTAGTGTTAAGGCTCCTTGTTGTTCTTCGTGGAAACATATATCTTACCCGTTTCTACAACGAAAGGAATATGTTTAATGAAGGTACAACGCGTGCGCCTTCCAGAGACGCATCAGGTGACCTGGTTGGTCCTTGACGATGATTTTGTTCCCGTCCAGCCAATCCTCACGTACCTCCGGTTCTTGCATGACCTGGATCGGAGCCCAAATACGATCCGAGCAAGTGCCCACCACCTCAAATTGTTCTGGGAATATCTCCGTGTTGAGCACATTAATTGGACAGAGGTTGATGTTGCACAGCTTGCTGGATTCATCACCTGGCTACGACGACAAGATCCGACCGTGATCACCCTCGAACCGACGCTGGCCAAGCGGACCAATGCTACCATTGATCTGATTCTCTCAGCAGTTCATGGGTTCTACTCGTTTCACATACGTTTGGGCACGGTCCCAGAACGCTCTCTTCATTACCTGGCTACGCCCTACCGACGACGATACAAGCCATTCTTGCACGGCATTGTCAAAGCGAAACCAGAACAAAAGCGTGTGGTTTCCGTCAAACGAGAGCGGCGGCTTCCCAAAACACTCACTGATGAGCAGGTGCAGACCCTCATTGCTGCCTGTACACACACCAGGGACAAATTTCTCCTTACGCTCCTTTACCAGACGGGCATGAGGGTAGGGCAGGTCTTAGGGCTACGACACTCAGATCTCTCGGTAGAGAATGGAGAAATCATGATCATACCGCGTAGTGATAACCCAAATGGGGCGCGAGCCAAGACCCGTGATACCCATACCATTCCAGGCATGGAAGATCTGATGGCGCTTTACACCGATTACCTGATCGACGACCTTGGCGCTCTGGAGGCTGATGCTCCCCCAGACTTTCTCTTTGTCAATTTGTGGGAAGGCGAGCGAGGCCGACCCATGACCTATGCCTCTGTCATGTCACTGGTAAAGCGGCTGATCAAACGGACTGGAATCAGCTTCACTCCGCATATGCTTCGTCACAGCCGAGCTACAGCCTGGATTCGCGATGACAAACTTCCGTTGCCTGTCGTGTCGCGTTTACTCACCCACAGCAACGTCCAAACGACCAGCGATATCTATCTGCATCTCACACCTCAAGATCTGAAGAAGGCTCTGAATGGCGGAAAAGGAGGAAAACCTGAGCATGATGAACGCTAAACCGGAAGAGTGGTCTGAAGAAAAGCAACACCGTTTACAAGAATGCCTCGTTGGGAAATGGGCAGCAGATACTTGGGACGTGGTGGGCATGAGCCTCTCAAGCAAGGGGAGAAAGCAGTATCTGCGTTTCTCACTCACATCGGCGGCCATCAAAACAGAACTGAAATATGCCGCTTGGTACAAGTTTGATTCTGGCGCATGGCGGATTGGGCGAGATCAACGAACGCTGTGTACTGAGTTCTCAATGCTTGTTGCGTGGCTCAATATGGTAGCCGCCGATATACCCTCTCTCATGATCCATAGCCTCGAGTATTGGGAGACATCGCTACGATCTTACCTGATCAGTATTGGACTCTACTGGCGACCGAAACAAAAGCGATTACGAGCCAATCAACAATACCAGGAATATGAGACCGAAGACAAGCGTATTTGCCTGTTCCGTCAACTTTACAAAATCATTACTGCTGGTTACGATACGCGGGCCGAGACCGACAAAGATATCTGGGATATGAGGAAACTGGGCGTTGCCGTGCAGCTCACAGGCACGCACTTCTATCTGAACTTTACTGCCATTGAGCAGCCCTGGTTACGCCAATTGGCGAAAGACTACCTCAAGTACAATCTGGCTATCCGCAGTCCGGGAGACAGCGCCATGAAGTTGGGAGCCATTCGAGATTTTTCTCGTTTTCTTTCGGACCATGCGCCTGGCGCACAGATGGCTGATATTGATCGTTCCCTCATTGTCACTTACCTGCATGCGCTACAGGTCCAGAAGAAAACAGTTCACCGAAGGAATCAGCTTCTCATCCAACTGCGGATGTTCTTTGAGGTGTGTGCCCATCGCTTGCAGGTTCCTGCCCTCACCAAAGATCGGCTCATTTTTGAAGAAGATATCGCGAAGGAGCCAAAGGGGCTTTCACGCGAAATTCCCGAAGAAGTCCAGGTCCAGCTCAGAACGCACCTCGATTCGCTTCCGACGACGACACTGAGAATGGTAACCATTCTGCTTGAGTGTGGATTAAGGATCGGCGAACTGTGCGCGCTCCCCTCGGATTGCTTGATTTGTGATGATCGTCATGAGTGGTATCTACGCTTTTACCAGCCCAAATTGAGTCAAGAACACATCATTCCACTGATCGAAGAAAAGGTCGTCGGTGCCATTCAAGCACAGCAACAAGAGATTCGTGCCCAACTAGGGCGAGATTGCCCCTTCCTGTTTCCTAATCCTCGCTTCTCTCACCTCCCTTACAAAGAAACAGCGTTCGCCTGGGCCATCAACAAATGGGCCGTGGAAAAAGATATCCGAGACCGGAACGAGAAGCTCTGGCGTTTCCAATCTCATCAGTTCAGGCATACGGTGTCCATGCGCCTCATCAATGAGGATGTTCCGCTGGAGGTAATCAGCCGGTTGCTCGGCCATCGTTCGCTCACCATGACGCAGGTTTATGCACGCATTAAGGACAAAAAAATGCGCGCGGATCTCGAGCGTGCCGCCCGGACACGCAAAACCGTCGATTTTCAAGGAAAAGAGGTCAAAGGCGATCAGCGGGCCAACGACCCGGAAGTACAGATGACTCGCAAAGGCGTTCGAGGTCAAACACTACCCGTCGGTGGTTGTGGCAGATTGGTGGTGCTTGGAGAGTGCTCACACGCCAACAAATGCTTGACCTGTCCGATGTGGTTGACCTCAACAGATGACCTGCTCAAGCTCAAATCGTTCTATGAGCGGGCGGTTCGCTTGAAACAACGCGCGGAAGAAAAAGGGAATCACTTTGTGGTTGACCAACAAGAACATATCATCGCCAGCCTGGCCATCCGTATCAAGAGCCTGGAAGCCACCGAGATGGATGGGACGCTTGCGGTAGATGACGTGCTTGGGCAGCTCAAGTCCGATCTGGCCGAAGCGGAAAGCGCGCTGGAAGAGATCCACGAAAATGGACTGATCCCCGCCGCCAAATACCTGGAACGGACCATTGCTGATCTTGAAGTGCGCATTGCTGCATTGGAGGAATCTGTATGACTGAACAGAACCGTTTGATCCAATTGATGGAACAGTATCTGGGCTTGGAGTCGATGGAGGTCACCGAGGAACTTCTGGATCTGTGCGGAGCTAGCATCAATACGCAGGCGCTTCCTCTGCTCCGACGAAGGCTGCAAGAAGAAGAAGCACAGATTCTGAAATCGGAGGCGCACGGCTACATCCGTATGCGCGAAAAGAGTGAGCAGCTCGTCGCCAGTCTTCGCCCACTCATTGCCGCTCTAGAGCAGGAGGGACACGTATGACACACCAGACAAAACAATGGACTCGCAATGTTGAGGGTCTCCGTACCACTGCACACAGGAAAGCCGAGGTAACGCAGCGCAAAGCCGAAGCCGCTCTCGCACTGCTTCTGAAAGAGCAACGCCCCATCACCTTTCACGCGGTCGCTGAATCGGCTGGCATCTCGACGGGCTGGTTGTATGGGAATGAAGCCATGAAAGAGCGGATCATGCATCTGCGTGCTGAACAATTGCCGAGAGTGCCAGCCAAAATCCCACCGAAAGAGCAGGCATCTGCTGCCTCGAAGGATGCGATGATCGCCGCTCTTCAGAAGCGGGTGCGAGAACAAGCAGCAGAAATTGAGCAACTCAAACAGCAAGTAGAAGTGGCGTATGGACTCCTCGCGGCCCAAAGAAAGGAGAGCTAACTGCGAATGGCGCGTACAAGAAACGCTGCAATATTGTACGTGCCATTCGCAACTTTTTCAGCAGAATCGCCCTGAGTGGTAAATTGGGCGAAACTTTGACCGATTTGCAGGTGAAACACGCGAAATCGGCGTCAAGCATCGGAATCAACGATTCATTGCCTGGCAATGCCGCTCTCCAGCTCGCGCCCTTTGCTTGAGCATGGGACAGTGAGTTTCTCTGACTCAGGCTGACCGTGGTCGTAAACCAGATATGGCGAACCTGAGCCGCTCTTGTGCGCCAGCTTATCCTCGTTCGATCGCGCGTTCAACCGCACTGGGTAGGCGCGTCTCAAAGTCTATGATGCCAACCCAGTCTGGATGAATGAAGAAGCGCGTCATGCGCGGATAGAGGCGAGCTGCTTCCTTGAGCAAAGCCTCTGCGTCTTTCTCGCTCATCGTCCGGTGAATCATGACCGTATACTCCGGTGCGATGCCCTCGACTGTATCAACCCGCACCGTCCCGCGAATGAGGAGGATCTTGGAGGCCGAAAAGTCCCGGTCGATACTCACCGCCACCTTTGAGCCATTGGTGAGCACCTTGGTTTTGGGGGCATCCGTCGCGGTCGCCATTACGAGCTCCTCTCCGTTCCAGTGGAACCCGATGGGGACGACGCGGGGCGTGCCGTCACGCCAGTTGTAGGCCAGGTGGGCAGGACCCTTCACCTGCAACAAGTGCTGGGCAACCGGATCGTGAAGCAGGCCAACGTCTCCTTGCTTCGTAGACATCACTTTCTCCTTTCGTGTCTCTTCTTCTCTTCCAGATCCTATTCCACTTGCAATTTACAAGTAGGTATACCCTCTTCTTCCACCAGCGTGAGGGACAATCGGCAATGCTGGAAGAAGCTCCTGGACGAGTGGCGTTTCTCACTGGTTCTCTCACGCGAGATCCCGCAAAAGCGTGACAGAACTCACCGATACACATCGGCATCGATGGAGGAATACCAGGTCTAAAGCGGTGTTGCGTGAATGATGACGTGTCAATTCCTCTGTTTCACCTGCAAATCGGTCGGAGTTTGGCCCAATTTACCACGTAGCCCCTATTACTTTGGGAAAATGTGTGTTACAATGTGGAATACAAGGAATTCCCATTCTTTGTGAGTATATGTGCCAACGTGGACAACAAGGTATGAAGCGGTGTGAGTGGGTCAGCGGTCTAGATTTGGTAGATTTTTCCGTAGGCCATGAGGAAGAGGTCTCTACTAAACAACTGTCTGTAGACCCGTTTCAAGGGCAGACCTCTTTTGCCCCGCTCTCGGATAAGTTCTAGGTACGTTTTGGCGTCGTGCATTCCGCATACCTTCCGTGTAGAACTCATCGATACCTACCCTGCCCGCCACGATCTATGGGCAGGCTCTCGTCATCTTTCGATGACTGCCCCTTCGTTCCTACCTTGCGGTATTTCCTACTATGGGGGTTCCGTTGCCTTGGGATTCGCATCCTTTAGGCAATCCCGCATTTACGACCGATTGACGTTAGTGTGTTTAGGTCTCCCGTTCGCTTCCTTGCTCCGTTCATTACCGGATAGCCGCCGTAGAGGGCTTTTCTGGTTCGAGTATTATAAACCAGTATTTTTCTCGCTGACGTGTTTATCTGCGATTTTACGGCGTCGTCGCTTCAAGTATGCTGCGACGGATGTGGCATTGCATCCTTGGAAACTAGGATTTAACCAGTGTAGGTTTAACCTCTATCCCTTTCGGGACTTCTTGCATACAGGGCTTGCAGGCCCACTTGGTTACATACTTTCACCTTATCCTGCTTTAACACCATGCTTTTGTCCTCTTTGGGTTTCCCCGCTAAGTAAGGTGTTGCCCTAGAAGGTAATTGCCCTCAACCTTCTGCTCCTTTGGAGCAATCAACCGACCGCCTAAACGGCGCACATACTCGTGCCAGTCGGCAAGCGAGGCATCCGCAGCAGGTCTGGCCGGCTCGACGACTGCTTCGGATGGCACCAGCTTTGGCGACGGAGCCTCTCTCACCTGTGGCGCTGCCGCCCAGCCGTAGAGGACATCCACGGCTTCCCGTTGGTACTGAACGATGGCCAGGCGGCGCGGATCGTCTTTTTTCATCCGACGTGTATCGATGGTGGCAAACCAGTAGGCGATCGAGCGCAGCACCAGCGTCGCCATGCGTTGCGCTCCGCCAGGGGTTTCCACCCGCGTGAAGACCAGGTCTTCGGCCATAACCTCGCTGCGCTGGACGCGTTGCACCTGGGCATTGGTGTCGATGTGCAGATTCTCGCAGAGGAACCGCAGGACGACTCCTGGCCGGCCATCGGGCAAACGTACCACGATGATGGGCTTGCCATAAAAGGTCAGGGTGTGCTGCTCAATCGGGATGAGTTCTTGCTCGTCGCTCACATGTCACCTCTCTCAAGGATCGTGTACAGTACACGCCCCTTCTGTTTGCACCGGCTTGCCGGATCGGGCCTTTTGTGCTTCGGCCACTTTTGCGCCTCTCCCCTCGTATGATACGGATGAACCTCACCATGGCTTAGCCAATTTTCACGAAAACCTCACCATTGCCCTCTTTGAAGAGTCGTAGCTGATCAGGCGGACACAAATGTCGGGATCGACGTGGTTGTGCGAGGCGCAAAAAGTCCCAAACTCGTCAGGTGACCATTTCTACTTTTGGTGAAGTTTTTCTGCGAAACCATGCTTCCCCATCGAGGCTGCTGACGGGCCGAAAACGCAAAAATGCGGCGGGCTTCCTCTTCCCCCAAGCGTGAGGAAAAGTTAGCATCTCTCGTGTATCTGGCGCGACGAGACTGCCCATCCTTTCAATGCCCGTTCAATCACGGGTAGGGCTTCTCGGGCATCCAGGCCTTTCAGCTTCGAGATCAGAAAGCCGTTGATCTCGGGATCGTTCTCGTCGAGCAACTCTAGCTGCCGAACGAGGACAGCGATACACTCATCCTTGGCTTCAGGGTGCATCGTCCCTATGTTCACCAGGGACTCCATCGCGTCAGCGCGCGCATACGCTTCATGAAGGTCATCAGCGAGGTAGGCTGCCAATAGCGGGATGGCTGCCGGGCCAATCATGCCGTAGACCGCTGGCAGTTCTTCGCTCAGCCGATCATTCAGTATCCACTCTTCAAATAGGCCCAACAATGGTTCAATAGCAGTCTGGGCCCGGAGTTGTCCAAGTGCGCGCAGAGCATGAATAGATGCCTTCGCTTCGCGAGTACCTGAGCCGGCACTTCGTAACCCCTCGTCAGTGGCCATGCGAATCAGGTCGGGGATGTGTTCCTGGCCAAGCCCGAGTTCAAGATAGTTCGGCCAGTTATGCACCCGTTCGTCAGCACGCGAACTATGAATAAGCAGTTGATGTACAGGTGGCGGATAACTTGTTCCTTCCATATCATTCTCCTTCTGTGAGAGCAATGGCCCTCTCACCGTTGACCCAGGTCCATTTGAGAGGCATTACAGGTGAGGGCATCGCTTGCCTTACCGAGCGTTTGTCCATGGACAATCTCCCAGATCGCCCCTATCATAGCAGCCCCTTCTTGTGCTGGCAACTAAGAGTATATCTCGGTACGCCTCCTTCTACAGAGAATGCTGCAAGAGAACACGGTGGTGTGGAGCGCCACGATGAGGGCTTCACGTAGTCTGCAGCATTTCCTCGATGCGCGCTGCCAGCTCCTTCTGCTTGTGACTGCGCATGCCGTAGAGACGCCCCGAGAAGGAGGTCAGGATGGCAATGAGATCATCGGTCAGCTCCTGTTCTGGCGTCTTCCCCTCATCGGGGTGCAACACGGTGAGGCTACCACCGTAGCCTTCGAAAAACAGGGTCAGATACTCCAAACCAAAGCGGGTCAACCGGTCAGCATACGTAACGACGACTTCATCCACCTGATCGGCCTGGATCATAC
>JBKPBA010000242.1:0-5053 GCA_046726675.1 Chloroflexota bacterium | reverse complement strand
ATATTGTTGGCGAATTCAAAAATCAAGCTCGTTTTGAGCTGGAGTTTGCAGTATTCCAAGCGTGAAAACCGAATTCGCCAACAATATCTTAGTGGAGGTCTACCCCGCAATGAGATTCACATCAATTTACACACTTAACTTGACAGACTCAGATCAGGCTAGATCGAAGCCCTCGATATCCTCCAAAACGGTGTACGTGACGATGACATCCAGGGGAGAAGGCCAATCGACTTGAATAAAAAACTCCACTCCGCCATCAGGTCCCCCCTCGGGGTCGTGGGGGCCGATATTGGTGATGTAGACATTTGCCGCCCCTAAAAGAGGTCTACCCGCTAAGCCAAACACCCCCCCTTCTAGACGATACTCTGCCGCAGTCATCACGATTGCAGAGTTCTGGTGGATCCGAGGATCGCCAATGTTTGCTCTAACTCTACCTTGCACGCCTCGATAAAGGTAACGATGAGAAGCCATACTGTCATTCTCCTTTGCTTGAGATACTATTCAACAAAAATCGTTCAACAACGACCAATTGATCAACGACGGCAACGATGTATTTTGGGGGTGGAAAATGTCGCACCACAATGCCACCCACCTCCTCGACCTATCCAACTCCTTTCTTTACTGAAAGAACACGAGATGCGGCACGACTGGTAGGGCCACATTAAGATATTGTTGGCGAATTCAAAAAGTGGGGAAAGATACCACAACAAAGGTCTTTTTTCTCTGCTCAGTGGGGAATATCAACCACCTTTGATGCTTAAGAAAAATAGAACGTCCCTTCGAAGGTCGAATTCGCCAACAATATCTTGACATTGCCTGTGTGAATGCCCCGTAGAATGCAGTAAAGTTTTGTGAATAGAGATCTGATTGTCCGTTCGCTGATGGCGCTGCTGTTAGATGCGACGTTGGCGATGAAGTTGGCGATGTGTTGCGTGTTGACGTGGACGAATGAGTAGTTATGCCCGCGTTGAGCTTCATAAATAGAAAACTTCCCACCCCTGCAAATATGAGTAATATAGCTACGATAACAGACACAACAAGCAGTATCCTCCTGCGCTTTCTGTACGATGGAGGAGGTGGCGGTATGGATGTATCACCATAATATGGGTTTCCAGGCTCATAGGGATTGTAGGCAGGCCACACTGGCTTTATTTCGGTTGGATCGTCAGACATAACGCATCTTCCAAATTTCTCTTATGAGTTGGATAGTAGGCTACCTGAGCTAATGTATGGTATAGAGGATGATTTTGTCAAACCTTTATGCAAATGTGTAGATTTGATGAAAGGTCAGCATGTCGAAACGTGTACGTTAAGCAAATGAATTAGCCTGGGCAAAAGCTGGCACTACTTCATAACGTTTTCTAACAATTTATGACAGGACTTCGCCCTATAAAGCGACCTCCATCAAGCGACACTTTGTGGATGTCGTATCTCATCTTCACCCTCTCTCCCTACGCTGGTTCTCACATCCTCGGAGAATTCCTCTTGCCATAAGGTTGTTATCTGATTTACTGTCGCGTTTGAAAGGGGGCCAAACTTCAATGCCTCAAGATTACAGAGGACATGCTCTCTGTTTTGTACGCCAACAATGACTGTGCTCACAGCCGGGTGGCTTAGACAAAACCGTAACGCAAACTGTGCAAGTGGCTGTGTGGGATGTACCTCTGCTTTCAAGCGAGCTACGCGGCTAGCCGTACGGCGCAGAACCTCACCGCGAAACACCCGCCGCCGCCAGTCGCCTTTCTGGAAGCGCATCTCTTCATGCCAGTCTTCGGCTAATGCGCCAGAGGCTAAAGGGCTTCGCGCAATCACGCTGACATGACGACGCTCGGCGAGCGGAAAGAGACGGAAGGCTGCCCGCTGATCAAGAATGCTGTAAGAGGCCTCAATGATATCGACTAGACCGGCCTCTATTACATCGTTGGCATCATCTGAGCGATGGTCACTAACAGAGATCCCAAAGGTGCGAATTTTCCCCTGCTTTTGGAGTTGCATGATCGTCTCGTACCACGTCAGATCATCAAGCCACCCAGGACACCATGTTTGAAAGAGTACACCATCAAGACAATCGACTCGGAGCCGATATAGACTCCCCTCAACTTGGTCAAGAATATGTTTGGAGGGATAGATGCTTGAGACAGGCGTCCCGGGGGCTGGTGCCCAACGATAGTCAAGAGGAGGAATCTTCGTCAGCACTGTGGGTTGTCGTTCATGCTCTCTGATGGCTTGTGCGACAAGTCGTTCTGCCCGTCCATTGCCATAGGGTGGAGCAGTGTCAATGAGAAGGCAACCCATCGAGAGAGCGAGATCGATGGCTTCAAGTGACTGCGCTTCTGGCTGGGGCCCCCATCCTCCACCGATAGCCCAGGTACCAATCCCGATACGGCTGCTTAGCAGGTTTGCACGCCCTAATCGAACGGTCTCGATGTTTTGCTGCCCCATAGATGATGCCTTCCTACGCTTGATTGATAGCTGCCTGTAACTGTCCTACGACCGGCTCGTTCTTCCACTTGGACTGTTGCAGTTTTGCATGGATCTCGCGGGACCAATGAATATTGCTTCTGCTTTCAAGTTGGCGTGCAAGGTGGAGGCCCTTTAACGCGTGTTGGACACATTGATCTGGCTGGTCGGCAGCGAGAAATGCCTCTGATTGCTGCATCATCAACCGGCAGTGATTACGGCTCATCTTCTGGTCAAGCTTGCTTTCTGCGGCTTGTAGATAGTCCAGTCCTTTGAGCGCTTCCCCAAGCAGAACAAAACATTCGCCCCGCGCGTCTTGTAACGATTGCATGGTGAGTTGGACATAAGCGAAATCTTCTTCCAGAGGAATAGGCTGGACCCGATCAAGCAGGTGTTCGGCCTGATCCAACAGGCGATAACATTCTGATGTGTGTCCATTGCGAGCCTCAGATTCGGCTAATCCCGAGAGCACATAGGCTTTTGTGTACGGTTCGGCATGTTTGGCCACATCGCACGCCTGTCGATACAGCTTGAGGGCTTTGTCAATCCGCTCTTGGCGCAAAAAGACCAACCCATGACGCGCAAGAGCAGAAGAAAGGAGATCGGGCAGGTTCGCTTCAGAAGCGATGTACTGCGCCTTCCGAAAAGAGCGTTCCGCTTCATGGTAGCGAAATTGGTCTCGTGCGAGACTACCTGCAAGCTGGTAATTTTGTGCGAGTATCTGGCAAATCCTCGTATGGTCTTTTCCCCCATCATCGGCAAGCAATTCGAGCTTCATGATCTGGTTGAGCAGACCGTCTTCGGTCAAGGTATTGCGACTGGTGTAGTACAACTGCCAGCGCAACCGCGTTCCATCCTCTAATTCCTCGACAATCCAAGTTTGGAGCCGCGCCATCTTACGAGTAAAAAGGTGTTCAATTTCTTGTAGAGGCAGATTAGCAGGAGGAATCCCAACAAGAAGAGCTGTGCCAGTTCCAAGCAGTTGTAGCGTCTGACGTCTATTCATGTCATCGCTGTCACTCTCTAGCTGCTCTTTATGCAACAAGCCAAGCTGTTCGGGCGTTTTGCCGAGGCAGGCACATACTCGTTGGATGCTATCGACTCTGATGGTTGCCCCACGCTCTGCGCGTTCAATAGTAGACAGCGAGAGTTCAGCAAAATCTGCGAGTTGCTGCTGGTTCCATCCTCGTTGCAATCGTACTGTGCGTAACAACAAGTTTGTCATAGATGATACCTTTCATCAGGGCTTCCGATCATGCTTCCTCATCCTACCATAACACCTACACATCGAGCATGAGCATTATGTGCTTTGAGTAGTCTGCTGTTGTTTTGCTTGACCAGTCTTTTTGATCGGCCCCTTTGGTCCAGACTTACGCGGAGTCGCTAAGAACCGTTCTAACGAGTCTGTGTAGATAAACCAATCGCGTGCTAACTGAAATCCCTCGACTGTTTCTTCTCTCAATAAACGAGCTAGATAGACCTTACTTAATCCTGACTGTGCGGCCGCTTGTGAAGTCGTTACACATTCTCTATTCGTTTCGATGTTTTTCAGTACCGCCTTGATCATTGTCAAAACCTCGCCATCTTCAAGATCAGATGCCGTCATTATAACATAGCTTCATCCTCATAAAGAGCTTTTCCCCTTGACAAATTAGAATTAAATAGTATAATTATTACTATATATAGTTATTAAGATTATATACGGTTATAAATAGCAAAGGGAACCTCGCCGTTTCTGGCTGATGAGCTATCTCAACCCGTCAAAAGTCAAGGATAAGTGATGGATACCTGACGGCTTACATGTCCATGTGTGTTCTACACTTCTCACTAGAACATGTCGAAAAGGGAGGTGCTTCATCGGAGGTGATTTCGTCGTGCATACTTGATACTGCAGTTTTGTAGCGGATGTCTTCTGTGGGCTGAGAGGGTGTGCTACTGCTTCCAACGGCTAACGTGCACACCCCTCTCCCTTTGTTGACCATCAGTCGTTCAAGTGGACTTCTGGCTTACCTAATTATAGCATCTCCAGATGCCAGGCATATCCCTACTGCCAGGAGTCACTCGGACAATGAAAAGGAGTGGCCGAATGGCGATAACCACCCCTCGTTTCTTCTCCTTGCGCTGTATTGATTCGCCAGATAGTGCGAAAAGGAGGTTGTATGACTCATGTGCAAGCACATCTGCAGGTGCATAATCTGGAAGCGTTTTGTGCCATCTGCCCTACTCCCCAGGAAGTCATGAGCGTACTTCAGGAGATAGGATTTTCATTGGTCTTTCGCATGGAAGCTGTTTCATCGGCATGCGCCGATGTACCGCCTCTTCCCGCCCAGTATCACTACCGAAAAGGCAACAGTGAGGTGATCTTTTTGTCTGGCCATGATGTGGATCTCGATGGCATACAGCTTCCTGAGAATGCATCGCGATTCTGGCTCTACGCTGGTGCTGATGCAGCGCAGTTCGTTACCCCTGTGTTGGCTATCAGGTGGCCGCTCACCTGGCGACGTTTGCAAGAGTCCCGTCAGGATGTATCGTAGGATGAGGGAGAAGGGAGAAGTTGTCCTTGTAGTACGTTCTCGCTCACTCGGGATATAAC
>JBKPBA010000241.1:0-6946 GCA_046726675.1 Chloroflexota bacterium | reverse complement strand
ATACGTACCCTGGCCTATCTGGATGGAGTACAATACTTCGGGCACGATGTGCCGCCCGGTACACCGTGCCTGTGCCAATTACCTAATTCTTCTGTTGCTATACTTGAGTTTGATGTACAGACCCAGAATCCTCCGGGGTATTTGAGTCAAATAGGTACGCATCTCAATGCCTTGACTCAGGCTCCTGGCGTAACACCAGAAAAACGTATGCTTGCGGCTCAAATTGATCAGGATATTAATAATATGCAGGGTTGGTTAGAGCAAGTGCATAAAGATGCAAAACAACTTATTCATACGCCTCTTGGGCTATATAATTCTCCCGCTTCTCGATCCTTACTAGATGATATGGAGACTAATGCGTTATATGCCTTTATCGGTCGACCTGACCCGTCTACCGGCCAGGTGTTGGGTGGTATGATACAAGTTCATTATACTATACAGGATCTGGCGACCTATGATGTTTCACCATATAGCTCACATTAATGCCCATTATCGGCTCATCACGCATGGTCCGGTCACATACTGACCAAAGTTTGAAAGTCGTGACCTGGCTCCCTTGCCGTGAAAGACGTAAGAAATAGAGGCGGCTGTCAAGTCATCTCACGTTCTCATCCAGCAGGCCAGCCATTTTATTTCGCTACGGTGTAGCCTACGTCGTCCATCACCTCTTCGATCTTCGCCAACGTGACCTGCTGCGGATTATACTCGACATGCACCGTCTTCGTGGGAATGTCCACGTTGACTGTCTGAACGCCGTCCATCTTGCTAACTGCACCCTCAATGGCATGCTGGCAATGCTCGCAAGAAATGTCAGGAGCGACAAGGGTTATCGATTCCATGAAATGTTTCCTCCTCAAACTTGCTATATAACACGAATAGAGTAGCTGTGATGGTGTAGAATCCATCACAGCCTAGGGATTTCCAGCGATGGTATAGAGCTGGATCAATTCCTGAATCACGTCTTCTTCACGATCACCTTTAATGCCTTCGGGCACACAGGTACGTAAATGTCCCTCCAGGATAATCGCTTCCAGTTTTTCCAGCGCTTTACGTACGGCATAGGTTTGACGTAAGATGTCAACGCAGTACTTATCTTCCTCCACCATCCTGCGTATGCCAGACACATGCCCCTCAATATACGAGAGCCGTTTGAGCACATCTCGCCGCCGATCGTCTTCCATTACTCATTTCCCTTTCGTCCAAAGCGTCTTAACCGCAATGAATTGCTCACTACCGTCACTGATGACAGTGCCATCGCCGCCGCTGCGAAGATCGGTGCATTCTCCCGCAAGAACGGAATCAGCGGTGACAGAATCGCTGTCGGGATCAGGATGACATTATAGGCAAAGGCCCAGAAGAGATTCTGCTTGATGGTACGCAGTGTTGCCCGCGAGAGCGCCAGCGCCGTGGCAACGCTCTTCAAGTTGCCTTTCACCAGGGTTATATCCGAAGCCTCCATCGCAATATCCGTTCCCGTTCCCATCGCGATCCCAGCATCCGCCTGCACTAATGCAGGAGCATCGTTCATCCCATCACCCGCAAAGGCCACAACGAGACCTTGCGCCTGTAAACGCTTGACCTGGTAGGCTTTGTCTTCCGGCAAGACCTCTGCCAGCACGTTTTCGGCAGGGATGCCGACCTGCGCTGCAATGGCTTGTGCCGCTCGCTGGTTGTCGCCCGTAATCATCCAGACTGCCAGCCCCTGTGCGTGCAACTGCTTGATGGCTTCTTTTGAGCCAACTTTGACCGTATCGGCCACTCCGACCAGTCCTACCACTTTGCCATCGATCACGACAATAATGGTTGTTTTGCCCTGCTGCTCCAACGCAATCAACTGATCTTCTACCGCATCATAAGCAATCGAACGTTCAGTCAGCAGGCGACGTGTGCCAATGAGCGCTGTATGGCCCTCTACTATTGCTTCCAGACCTCGACCAGCAATGGCTGTCACGTGTTCGGGTGCAGCATGGAGCTCCAATCCTCGCGCTTTGGCGCCCTCAACTATAGCCGCTGCCAGGGGATGTTCGGAGCCTTGTTCCGCCTCAGCAACAAGACGTAGCATATCGTCTGCCTCTTTCTCAACCAACGCGATCACATCCGTCAGCTCTGGCTTGCCCTTGGTAATGGTTCCGGTCTTGTCAAGCAGGACTGCACGAACCGCATGAATGCGTTCCAGGCTCTCACCACCTTTGATCAGAATACCCTGTTCAGCGCCTTTGCCCGTTCCCACCATGATGGCAGTCGGCGTCGCTAACCCCAATGCGCACGGGCAGGCTACCACCAGCACCGCAACCGCGGCTATGATGGCAACAATCCAGGGATTGCTCGACGCGGCATTCACATGGCCAATTATTGCCCAGCCAATGAAGGTGAAAGCCGCAATCACCAGGACAACGGGGACGAAAATACCCGAAATGGTATCAGCTAACCGCTGGATGGGAGCCTTCGAGCCCTGGGCTTGCTCAACCAAACGGATGATACTGGCAAGCACGGTATCGGCTCCTACTTTCGTTGCGCGCATGCGTAACAAACCGCGCTGGTTGATGGTTGCTCCGATCAGTGGCTCCCCTTCGACCTTTTCCACCGGAATGCTTTCCCCGGTAATCATCGATTCATCGACCGATGAGATACCAGAGAGGACTGTTCCATCCACGGGGATCTTCTCTCCCGGTCGCACAACTAACTCGTCACCAACCCGTACCTGTTCGATGGGCAGCTCAATTTCCTGTCCCGCACGTATCACATGAGCAGTACGAGCCTGCAGCCCGATCAATTTCTTGATCGCCTCGTTGGTCTGCCCTTTGGCACGTGCCTCGAGGTACTTACCCAGGTAGATCAGGGTGACGATCAAGGCAGTGGTGTCATAGAAGGTGATAGAGCCAACAACTTGTGGAAAGAAGGTCGCTACCACGCTCAAGAGGTATGCAGCTGTCGAACCAAGCGAGATCAGCGTGTCCATATTCGCACTGCCGTGGCGCAGCGTCTTGATGGCACCCCGGTGAAACTCCCAGCCCACGATGGCCCACACAGGGGTGGTAAGTGCCAGAAGGAGATAGTTCTCGCCAGGAAAGCGATTCATGAAAAACATGCTGAGGATTACCACAGGCACAGTGAGCACGATACCCAGGATCAACAGGTTGCGCTTGCGGATGATCTCCGCCTGTCTGCGCAGGCTCTGCTCATCTTCTTGTGGGATACCCAGAACAGGCATGCCAGATGTTTCGGTGACTTCCCAGGTTGCCGTCTCTTGTACTGGTTGTTGCGAAGATGTAACGTGTGGCGTTGCCTTATATCCAACCGCTTCTACTTTCTGCACCATCTGCTCAAGATTTGTCTGTGTAGGGTCGTACACGACGGCTGCCTGTTCCGTTGCCAGATTGACATTCGCATCAATCACCCCTGGCACCTTTTTGAGTCCCTTCTCGATGCGCATGGCACAGGAAGCGCAGGTCATTCCTTCCAGGTCAAGGACGGTACGAGTCTCACCTTCCGGTTCCTTCTCTACCGGCGTCACAGGCCTCGATGCAGGCAAGACGAACGGTATTGCCTTGTACCCCACTGAGTCTACTTTCTGCACCATCTGCTCCAGCCCTGTTTGCGTCGGATCATAAGTAACGGTCGCCTGCTCTGTAGCAAAGTTGACACTGGCGTCTCTCACCCCTGGCACCTTTTTGAGTCCCTTCTCGATGCGCATGGCGCAGGAGGTGCAGGTCATTCCTTCCAATGCAAGTACCGTTCGGCTCTCCGCCATCGGCTCAGTCTGGTTCTGAGATACTACTATTTTTTCTTCTATAGGACGCTTCATTTCTGAAGTCATGATGATTACCTTTGTCTTTGCGTACCGATTTACCCATACCCCCCTGGTGGGGGTATAAATAGTATATCGCATGATTTCCACTCTGTCAAGTAAGCCGAGCCATCGTATACGCCTCTAGCATACTCAAACACTGTCACAATGAGACCACGATATCAGGCCACAATCTTACAATGTGCATCAAAAGCTCATTTGATGACTTTTTGCGAGTGACCATAATCAAATACCGTGAGGTATTCGTGATATTTTACAAAGTTACTGTGATGTGAATGTGATCTCTATGAGCGATACTCCGGGAAGAAAGACTGTTGTCAGTTCCCATTCAAGAGGGTACTTTCCTGAAAGTGTATGACGAAAGAGAGGATACGATTATGATGTGGGGATACGGTTTTGGTTGGGGCTGGCTGATGATGTCGTTGGGCACGATACTTTGGATTGCTCTACTCGTCGTGCTCGTCTGGGCGCTCATCCGCTGGTTGAATACGCGGACCAGTACGTCGGTGCCTCCGCCATCGAGTGGAGTGCAAAGCGGGCCAACAGCGCTGGAGATCTTGCAGCAGCGCTACGCACGTGGGGAGATCGATACGGTGACGTTTGAGCAGATGCGCGAGCGGCTCCAGGCCTCTGATCCACGCCGTTCTCAGTATGAGAATCCACCTACGACAGGTGTTCGTTAGACACCGCTAGTAGGTAGCCTGCCAAAGTGAAAGATATCGATACGGCTTCCATCGTGGCAGGCTATCATGGTTCAATTGCATCAGCGAGCAGGGACGTTCCTGCTCATGCAATGTAGTCTCGAGGATTTTCCTCACACCGCTCTCTCCTGCACGCTGCATCTGCCACAGATTGATCCGGTGTTTGTTGCGGCCCTCCTTGGTGCAGCGGCCTTCAACTGGGGAGCGACTCTTCTCTCAACGCATGCCCTTAATCGGGCGGATGCCTCACTCGTGACACCATTGCTCACCTTCAATCCAGTCTTCACTGTCCTGGTGGCCTGGATCGTACTGGGAGAGACACCCGGACTGCATGAGGGCCTAGGCATTGTGGTCATCTTGCTCGGAGTGTACGTACTGGAAGTGCAGGAGGCACGTACTGGCCTCCTGGCTCCTCTGGTCATTTTGGGAAATCGGTCTGGCGCAGTCATGGCAATCCTCGCCAGTGGATTGTGGGGAACGACCACTGTGTGGGCTTCGTTGGATATGTGACCGCACTCTTCAAGCTCAGTGCTGTCTTTACAATCGTGTAGGCATGGCTGTTGCTCGGCGAAGAACATCTTCGAGAACGATTGCTTGGCGCCGGCGTCGTGGTTCTTGGTGGTGCGCTAGTTGCAACGTAAAAAAGGATTTGCCTCGATAGCTCGGATTGCATGCAAATGTAGATAGCAAGAAGTAAACACTATGTGGTATACATACCAATGTGCCAGGAGGAGTTAGTCGCTCTTAAGAAAGAAGTGCCGAATGATATAGCGAAAGCAGGGGTATTAAGCAGATGGAAACCGTCACACTACCAGTCAAAGGGTTAAACTTTGCCGGGTGCGCCCGCGAAATTGAGAAAAACCTCAGCAAGTTTGAACCAATCGCACAGGTAAATGCGAGCTATGTCTCGCAGACGGTCACGATTACCTATGATGAGACGCGGCTTGGTGAGGCGCAACTGCGCGAGATGGTCAGGGATTGCGGTTTCGCCTGTGGAGCACCTCTCACCAGATTCACAGCACCAATCGCCACTGTATCTCAGCCAGCGGAAGCTGTTGAATCCCATCGGGCTATGACATATCCCGCCATGGAACATCCTACGCATGTTGAGGCCCCCGCGAAAATGGACATGGGTATTGTGGATCACAGCATGATGGGCCATGACATGAGTGATCCAGCGATGGCTCGGGCCATGGAAGCCGACATGCGCAACCGCTTCTTTGTGTCACTGGTGCTCACAATCCCAGTCGTCCTCTACTCTCCACTGGGCGTCAATCTCTTCAAGTTGCACTTGCCTACTCCCTTTGGCATCAGCCCCAACTGGGTCCTACTCGTGCTTGCCACCCCCATTGTCTGGTGGGGTGGCTGGATCTTTCACTTTGGTGCATGGCGTGCCTTGCGTAATCGCACACTTGATATGAATGTATTGGTCAGCCTGGGTGTGCTGGTTGCTTACTTCTTCAGTGTCTTTGTCACCTTTTTTGCTCCGCACATAGAGACGAGCTATGACGCTGCAGCTATGCTCGTGACCTTCGTGCTGTTTGGTCATTGGATGGAGATGCGCAGTCGCAGGGGTTCCTCCGACGCACTCAATGCCTTGCTGCGCCTTGCGCCCTCACAGGCCAATGTGATCAGGCCGGATGGGGAGGTGCGAACGGTGCCTGTCGAGCAGGTAGAGGTGGGCAATCTGCTCCTGTTGCGTCCTGGAGAGAAAGTGCCTGTCGATGGTCTCGTGGCCGAAGGTGAAAGTGCCATCGACGAGAGCATGGTCACAGGAGAAAGTATCCCCGTCAGCAAGCAAACAGGTGATGAGGTGATAGGTGGCACCGTCAATGGGTCCGGATCGCTGCGCTTCAAGGCGACCAAGGTTGGCAGTGATACGGCGCTCGCTCAGATCGTACAACTAGTGCAGACGGCGCAGAACTCCAAAGCGCCCGCCCAGCGCCTGGCTGACCGGGCAGCAGAGTGGTTAGTGCTGGCAGCCGTGAGCGCCGGGGTGCTGACTTTCCTGATCTGGTTCTTCGTGATTGGTCAAACGGCCCTGTTCGCCCTGACCCTCGCCGTCACAGCGATCGTAATTGCCTGTCCCGATGCGCTTGGCCTGGCAACACCAACGGCAGTAGCGGTTGGTACAGGGATTGGAGCCAGGAACGGCATTCTGATCAAAAACGCGACGGCCCTGGAGCAAACGTCAAACATTCAGGCCATCATTTTTGACAAAACGGGAACTCTAACCGAGGGCAAACCGGCGGTGACCAATGTTGTCGCTTTCGCGGCAGGCAAACTGGCGGGACTGGACGAGGCCCGGTTGCTGCAAGTGGTGGCAACGGCGGAAGCGGACTCAGAGCATCCCCTGGCAAGCGCCATCGTGGAGGGAGCAAAGGATCGCCAGCTGGCACTGTTGCCCTATAGCCAGTTCAAAGCGATTGCGGGAGGT
>JBKPBA010000240.1:0-5179 GCA_046726675.1 Chloroflexota bacterium | reverse complement strand
ACGGCATACGAGATCAGTATCAATGTCTCGTGGGCTCGGAGATGTGTATAAGAGACAGCAGCAACGGCATCAACATCATCCCACGAGCATGACGCCTGATCCATAGCCGTCTCAATGACAGGGATAATCGTAGCGAGCTGTTGCCGCGAAGCAACCTCGGGCACGACGCCGCCGTAACGGTTATGGATTTCGATCTGTGAGGCCACCACATTCGAGAGCAGGTAGCGCCCATCGCGCACCAGCGCGGCCCCGGTCTCATCACAAGAACTTTCTATAGCAAGTACAAGCATAATATTGGACTTCCCACTCAGAGTGTCTCGGAATAGCTTTTATTGCGCTTCCAGTTTTTTCAGAAGAGCGGACTTCAATGCCTGGAATTTCTGCTTATATGCAGGAGAATTGATCTCATCGGTCCACATAATCAAGGCATCCTCCTGATTATCGCTGTAGTAGCGATGACGCACGCCCGCCTGATGAAAACCATATTTGCGGTAGAGGCTCTGAGCCACAAAGTTTGAGACGCGTACCTCAAGAGTCACCCACCTGGCGCCGATATTGTACGCCGTATCGATGAGGCTTACCAGTAAAAATTCTCCTAATCCGTGCTGACGGAAGTCAGGATGCATAGCAATCGTGGTAATGTGGGCTTCATCCACCATCAGCCACAGACCGGCAAAACCGATAATCGACGCGAGATCAGGCGACGAGGCAGTAACAGCAGGACGGCTGGGCCAAAGCGAAAGGGGAAAGAGGCGACTTCTTCGTGGCTTCTCCGGTTCCTGCTGCTGCGCGACCGTGTGCTCTCCTACAATCTGCTTATCGCGTAACACGATATAATGCGCCCAACGATTGTCCTGCAACTCCTTGCGATACGCGCTCGGAGGCCAGGTCGAAGGATAGGCGAGGCGCTCTATCTCGATGACGCGAGGCACGTCTGACATCGTCATTCGCTCAATGACGTAACGCACCCTCTTTCCTTTCTGTTTGACTATGTTGTACCACCAAGCAGCGATCGCTTCCGTGCGCTTGTCGTAATAGAAGGACGCCGCAGATAGAGTGGTTCGAGTAAAAGAGGATCATCCTCTTCACCATTTTGCAAGCGTTGCAGCGCCAGCGCGGCTAACACGGAGCCGCGTCTCGTTGACTGATTGGCGCCGAGAAACAGGGCATTCTCCTGCATCTGTGCGTGCAAAGCCTGACGTGAGTGATCGCTCATCTCTCCACAAAAGAGGACCGGCGGTAGATGCCGCTCCCCCGGTACACCAACCCACTCATTCGCCTGTTCCAATAAATAACTCGCCAGGCGCTGTGGTGTCAGTAAAAGGTACCCGCTTTGCTGCTGCGTGCGATAGGTCAGCTCACCATCATCGCCTGCCAGTTGATCGAACAGATAGCAGGCGGCATAGAGTTCGCCGCGCCCGGCTTCAAGGACGGCACAGACGGGCGCACGCCAGTGCTGCTGTTGAGCAGCGATAATATCCAGGGTACCTATACCCAACAGCGGCTTTTTCAAGGCGAACGCCAGCGCCTTCGCGGTAGCAAGCGCGACGCGTACACCATTAAATGAGCCGGGACCGATTGCTACTGCCACGGCATCAAGATGTTGCATTGACAGCTGGCTTTCAGCTATCATGCGTTTTATGTAATTCAATAGTTCTACGCTATGATTCGTTCCAGCGTTCCATAGATATTCGCCGAACAGCTCGTCCTCTGTACATAGAGCGATGCTCGATTGGCGCGTAGAGGTATCAAGAGCTAGCAGTAGCATACGTATTTTTCTGAAACTGTCGCAACAACTCACAATAGCGCGCGCCTGTCGCGATAAACAACAGGCCCCGCTTGGTCTCGCTCATCAACTTCAGGCGAACGCGTAGTTTGCCATTGGACCAGAGCGCGGCAGCTTTGTCTGCCCATTCGACCACAGAGGCACCACAGCCGTTATAAAAGTAGTCCTCGAAGCCCAGATCGATAATCTCCTCTGGTTCATCGAGGCGATAAAGATCAAAGTGATAGAGAGCGGGACCGCGCGATACCGATCTGCTGGATTGGCCGTCGGATGGTGGACGAATCTGACCGGGATACTCCTTGAGCAGGGTGAAGGTCGGACTACTGATCAATTCAGCAATGCCCATGCCCTTAGCAAGCCCCTGCGTAAAGGTCGTTTTGCCGGTGCCGAGCTGTCCTTCAAGCAAGAGTAATTCGCCTCCTTGCAGGAGTTCGCCCAGGCGCTGTCCCAGGCGCTGTGTCTGCGCGGAACTATGACTGATGATATCGAGGGTACAGGTGCCCTCTTCCTGCGTATTCTCGGTCACTAAATAAACAACCTTCACATCTTGCTCTGTTCCATCGCCGCAATGGATGAGACGGGCCGTGGCTGGCACGGCCCCTTGCGATGGAAACTCCTATCAAAATAACTCTATTTTCTCTCTTCATTTATAAAACTGTCCACGCCCGTAACGTTCTACATCCGCTATACCCACCTGAAAAACAAGAGGGTAGTCCTGCATTTTCTGTAGATAGATTGCGGGCAGCTCTCGTTGCACAGTGCGTGCCTTATTATAGCATACCAGCGTGCATTTTAGCTTAACGAAGTTTCGCGCCGCAGTTACGGCAATAGAGAGCGTTTGGACGCAGCGGACTGCCGCAATTTGGACAGCGCGACGCCTGGGTACCTGCCGATTGACCAGCATTGGACGTAGTAGATGGCGGCGGTGGGGGCGGCGTAGCAGGCGGTGGAGTTGAAGTCGGCGGCGCATAATTCATCGTAGGCGCGGGACCAAGCTGGTCAGCCGGGTAGGGCTCATTCTTGATCTCCTGCAACTGTGCCTCGCGCTTCTTCGCGTCGTGATCCAGCTCAAAGATACTCGCGCACAGGCGTCCAAGCTGTGAATCGGTCAATGCTCCCTGTTGATAAAGGTTCATCGCCACCTGGCCGAGCTCTTCCATCAACTGGCGACGCTGTTCCATCAGTTTATCGATCTCGCTCTGCTTGCTGTGGACACGCAGTTGTTTCTGTGCCTCCCAGCTTGTGCGGCTCACCGCAGTATTAAAAAGGTTCTTAGCAGATTCCATAAAATCGGCCATGATCTGCCTCCATTGTATGTTATAGTATATCCTGTCCGGTTCTCTGGGTAGACCATAACCGGTGCCACGACGAGTTTTTACCTCCACGAAGACCAGGTCCTGCCCGTCCTCTGCTACCAGATCGATCTCGCCACAACGACAACGAAAATTACGCTCCAGGATACGGTAGCCATGGCTGAGCAGTTTTTCAGCGGCCAGCCGTTCACCCAGCCGACCGAGACCCCGTTTCGCATCAGGACGCTGACTTCTCTGTGTTGTATCTATCAAACACCTCTTCTATCCTATAACTACTACGTTTCCCCACCCATCTGTGTTGTGAAATTGATGCAAGCGCTCTATTATAGCCAGCCGGAGAAAATACACAGGATCTGTCGCGAAGCTGGCACGGCACGTGCATAGCAAGTAAAGCTTCACCTGCTGCATTTGCACGCGCAAACTCTTCCAGTTCAGTGTACCACAGTCTGCTCGTAGTGTGAACAGTCTCAACCAGCATATTCGGCCATAAGCCCGGTTAAGACATATTGTACTTTTATCCTACAACAATACACTTGCCCGCGCTCAAGTCCTTGTTTTTGCTTGACAGCAAGAGCCCTTCAGTTACCTGGACCGGCAGCCAGGATGTTAACGGCAGCAATCCCTGGGGCTGGTATTAGTACTTCATCGGTGTCAAGGTATGATGGCAAAAGCACGCAATGACATGTTCTCTTTCCTCCGGGTAGGCCGGGCGATGAATAGCCGGACCAGATAAATCGGGTCCCTACAGTATTTCATGCACTTCAACATATGGAAAAAAATGGGCTTTACATGCCTTTGGAAGGCTGATCGCCAACTTTTTAGCGCCCTCGCGATGTTGTATCATGTCCTCGTGCCATACACACAAAGCATAGATACACGACGAAAGGACGAGTTTGATGGACAAGGCGCTGGTTTTCATTCACGGATCAGGTGACAGTGGGCGCATCTGGCGCTTGCAGGTCGAGCATTTTGGAAGAGAGCGAGTTTTTGTCATCGACCTGCCAGGTCATGGAGAGCGAGCGGATACGCTGCCCGCAGAGGTATCGGTGGAGGTCTATGCGCGGGCGGTTCGTGAGATCGTCACGGGTGAACTGGGGTTACAACAGCCGGTGATTGCCGGGCACTCGCTGGGAGGGGCAATCGCGCTGATGATGGGATTGCAGTACAGCGAGGAGCTGGGCGGCCTGATTCTCATCGGCACAGGGGCGAGACTGCGGGTATACCCTGCTCTTCTACAGGAGGCGCGCGAGGAGCCGGACAGGGCACTAAAACATACCACTGAACTGTGCTTGACACCTGAGCACCTGCCAACCATCGGCAGGCAGATTATGCAGGAACAGGCGCAGACGAAGCCGGGGATACTCTATCGCGATCTCCTGGCCTGCGACCGCTTCGACGCCATATCTAGACTACATGAAATCTCTCTTCCAACGTTGATTATCTGCGGGAGCGAGGATCGCCTTACGCCGCCGAAGTACAGCACATTTCTTCGCGAGCATCTCACCGCAGCGAAGCATAAAGCGCGTCTCCATATCTTTCCCGCTGCCGGGCACTATGTTATGCGGGAACAGCCAGACAAGGTAAATCAGGCGATTGAAGAGTGGGTGCAGGAGGACCTCCCTCAGAACTGATCTTGTTGAGAAAGTGTTTCCTTAATTGCTGCAAGAATCTCGCGGGGAGTTACATTAAGTGCCAAGGCTAACTTACGAATATTTGAAGCTCTTGGGCGTTTGCTACCCGTCTCCCAATGGGAAATGGCGGTCACAGAAACACCTACCTGCCCTGCTAATTCGGCCTGTGTCAGCACAGCATCTTCCCTTAATTGTCGCAATGTTGGCATACATAGTCATCCTCTTCCTCTGTTGATAGAGATCAGTATACGCCAGTTGACCTTTCCTGTAAAGTGACATTACTTTCTCTTGACCCTTGATTTTTCTCACACAAGGAGCATGTGTCCAATGGCAATCGAACTGAAACAGGTTTCTCTTGTTACCTTTACCGACCCAGAAGTACAGAATGGCTATAAAGAAGTCCTGTCACCCTATTTTCATGATTGTCGTATTCGTACTGAGCATCCCTT
>JBKPBA010000239.1:0-6022 GCA_046726675.1 Chloroflexota bacterium | reverse complement strand
CAACCAGAAACAAGTCGTCGCGGCTGACGTAATCGTAATGCCGCGTTCCTGCTCCTGGGGCATCCAGTCCATAGTGGCTGCACCTTCATGCACCTCACCCATACGGTGAATTTTCTTGGTGTAGAAGAGCACACGCTCTGTAGTGGTCGTTTTACCAGCATCTATATGAGCAATAATACCAATATTTCGGGTTTTTTCCAGTGGAAATTCTCTAGACATATGTATTGTTATTCCTCTCGTTCGGGCTGAGTGCTCGTAGAGCACCTTGGCCGCATAGCGGTGTTACCCGAACGGACAAGAGGCTCTACCAGCGATAATGAGCGAAGGCTTTATTTGACTCCGCCATTTTATGGGTCTCCTCACGTTTCTTAATTGTCGCACCTTGCCCCGCTGCCGCATCCATCAGTTCGCTGGCAAGTTTTTCTGACATTGACTTTCCTGTACGGGAACGAGCAGCGCGAATGAGCCAGCGCATTGCCAGCGCATTACCACGCTCCCTGCGTATATCGACGGGAACCTGGTAAGTCGAACCACCAACACGTCGGGGTTTCACTTCCAGTGAAGGCGTCGCATTCTTCAGCGCCTGCTCAAATACATCGAGCGGGGGCCGTTTCTGTTTGGCCTCAATAATATCAAACGCATCGTACGTGATACGCTCAGCCAGACTACGTTTCCCATTTAACATTAACTTACCGATAAAGCGGGCTACATTCCGGTTCTTAAACTTTGCATCCGGTACATCTGGCCGATGCACCACTCTTTTACGTCTTGGCAAGGTTTGCCTCCTCCTGTTAAACACCAGAAAAGGCGTCGATTCGATTGAGTGGGTCCTGTAAAGGAGACCCTCTACAATCTCAACAGACGCCTACACGCAAGTGCCTATCCACCTTGTGGAGGACACTCGACTCTCATCGCAATTGAAGAAAATGCCAGTAAACCACTTCCTTTTGAGTATTCGCGATGACGTGTGATTTGCCGACCTACCTGAGGCGTTCAGGTGGTATCGGGTAGTTTTCTCCGGGGCGAAACCTATCACGCCCCTACTACTTTCTACCGCCCTCTAGTAGCGGCAGCCTGTCCTGGTTTTGGCCGTTTGGCTCCATACTTGGAGCGACCTCGACGACGCTTTGAGACTCCGTCACTGTCCAGGGTTCCCCGAACAATGTGATAGCGCACGCTCGGTAAATCCTTTACGCGGCCACCACGAATGAGTACGACAGAATGCTCTTGCAGATTATGCCCTTCACCAGGAATGTAAGCGGTTACTTCCATCCGGTTACTCAAGCGAACGCGGGCAATCTTACGCATTGCCGAGTTCGGCTTCTTGGGCGTCATAGTACGCACCTGGGTGCACACTCCACGTTTCTGTGGCGACCCACGCAGAGATGAAGTTCGGTTTTTCAGCGCGTTAAATGAATAACGTAACGCTGGGGCTTTTACCTTCTCTTTTTTCCTCGAGCGCCCCTTACGGATCAGTTGATTGATCGTCGGCAATGAAAGAATCTCCCTATCATTTTATTGGCGCAACAAACTGCGCCCGATATTTCACATGTGTGCGGAGTCATATACTATCACTCATTCTCCAGGCTGTCAAGTACTATGCCTCCAACAGTTGCGCCCGCTCCCGCTCCAACTCCAACGCTCTCAACGGCTGTCGACGTCGTTAGCCGCGCTGCTGCCTGCTGCTGGCGGGCAATCTGTTCGCGCCGCCGCTGCGCAATGCCCGAACCAGCCGGAATGAGTTTACCTATGATCACATTCTCTTTTAGTCCTACCAGGTGGTCGGTCTGCGCTTCAATCGCAGCCTCTGTTAGCACACGTGTGGTCTCCTGGAAAGATGCAGCCGCCAGGAAACTATCAGTATTGAGTGAAGCCTTCGTGACACCAAGGAGTACTGTTTGCGCAGTTGCAGGCTCACCACCCTCTGCCAACACGCGAGCATTGGTATCCGCATAGACAAAACGATCCACCAGGTCATTTGGCAACATCTCGGTATCGCCTGGCTCATCCACCTTTACACGCCGCAGCATCTGGCGAATAATTACCTCGATATGTTTATCATTGATATACACACCTGTATTGCGATAGACGCGTTGCACTTCTTTGACCACATACATCTGCACCGCTTCACGTCCCTGGATACGCAACACATCCTGCGGGTCACGCTGACCCGCCGTGATTGGCGTCCCTGCCTGGATCTTCTGGCCCTGATTCACCACGATGTTACGCGCAGCCGGAACTGGATATGAGCGCTCTTCTCGCTCCTCAAAGCGAATTGAGAGCAGACCATCAGGGTTTATCAGCGCTTCGCCTTCGGTACGAGCAAGTACGGGTACTGGCTCATTGCCATTTTCGGCAGGCATCAAGGCAATTTCCTGATCCTTCTGCACTTTGTCCTGGTCGTTGACGAGTACCTGGCTACCTTCAGGTAGATGGTACTCATCGAAGAAGACATTGCTGGAGATGACGCGAACTGTACGAACCCCAGTGTTCTCGTCTTTGACGATTTCTACTACTCCATCAATTTCGCTTATCTCAGCCTTATCTTTCGGTACACGCGCTTCAAACAATTCCTCGACACGTGGCAAGCCTTGCGTGATGTCTCCTTGCGCTCCTGCGATACCACCAGTATGGAAGGTACGCATTGTTAACTGAGTGCCAGGCTCACCAATCGATTGCGCGGCGATAATTCCTACCGCTGCGCCAAGACCAACGAGGGCATTCGCTGCAAGATCACGCCCGTAGCATTTGCGGCAGACTCCACGGTGCGCAAGGCATCCGAGTACTGAACGCACGCGCACAGCTTTAATTCCCGCAGCGACGATTTGATCAACTACCTCATCGGTCAATTCGTCACCGACCTCTACCAAATCAAAGCCCGGAATGGGATCTGCCAGAACACGGCCAATCAAGCGATCTCGTATACTCGGCAGCATCATTTCTTTGCTGTCTGCTTCAGTAATCAAGGTTCCTTCTGTAGTGCCACAGTCCTCCTCGGATACGATCACGTCCTGTGCCACATCGATCAAACGTCTGGTCAAGTAGCCAGACTCAGCAGTTCGTAGTGCAGTATCAGCTAAGCCTTTACGAGCGCCGTGACTACTGATAAAGTACTCAAGCACACTCAGGCCTTCGCGGAAATTACCACGGATTGGGATATCGATAATTTTACCCGATGGACTTGCCATCAAGCCGCGCATACCTGATAATTGGCGAATCTGCTGGAACTTGGCTTTGGTTGCCCCTGACTTCGCAATGGTATAAATCGATCCATACGGATCCAGGGTCGACTCTACCATCTTTGTAACATTCTCGGTCGCTTCGTTCCAGGCATCAACCGTCTGCTGATATCTCTCGTTCTCAGTGATAAGACCATCGCGATATTGATCTTCGAGTTCAGCAATCTTGGCATCAGCTTTCGCAAGTTCCTCCTGCTTCCCTATCGGCACCTTGACATCGCTGATAGCAATGGTCGCACCAGCCTTTGTAGCATAGGCAAAACCAAGGCGTTTAATTTCATCAGCCAGTTCAGCAGTCTTAGCCCGTCCGTATTCCTTGAAGCACTCACCAATAATCTGCTTGAGGTTCTCTTTTTTCATCGGGTAGTTCTTGAAACGCAGTCGCTCCGGCAATGCATCATTCAAAATGATACGTCCTACCGTTGTCTCCACTAACTTCCCATTTGCGTGCATTGTAGCCTTTGCAGGCGGTGGTACATCATATACATCTATATCACCGAGACGCACTTTGATCAACGTTTGCAGGTCAATTACCCCATGTTGATAGGCCAACATGGCTTCGCTGGTATCGGTAAAGACACGTCCCTCACCTTTCAAACCAGGGCGATCCTGCGTCAGGTAGAAGCATCCCAACACCATGTCCTGGCTTGCGCCAATGGATGGCTCACCCGTTGCCGGAGAGAGCAGGTTGCGTGTTGAGAGCATAAGTCGGCGCGCTTCGTCCTGCGCCTTATCGGACAGCGGCACATGCACCGCCATCTGGTCTCCGTCAAAGTCAGCGTTAAAGGCTGAACAGACAAGCGGATGTAGTTGGATGGCGCTACCTTCAACCAGCACAGCCTCAAAGGCCTGAATACCCAATCGATGCAGCGTTGGCGCACGATTTAATAACACAGGATGATCTTTAATCACCTCTTCAAGCACGTCCCATACTTCCGGCTTGACACGCTCCACAAAACGTTTCGCACTTTTAATGTTGTGTGCGAAGTTTTGCTCTACCAACTTACGCATAACAAATGGCTTGAAGAGTTCCAGAGCCATCTTTTTGGGTAAGCCACACTGATTCAATTTGAGATCTGGCCCGACAACAATTACCGAACGACCCGAGTAATCAACGCGCTTACCTAGCAGATTCTGTCTGAAGCGACCTTGTTTACCTTTGAGCATATCAGAGAGACTCTTCAGTTTGTGATTACCGGAACCAGCCACAGCACGGCCACGTCGACCATTGTCGATCAAGGCATCACAAGCCTCCTGTAACATGCGTTTCTCATTACGAATAATGATCTCTGGCGCGCCCAGATCCAGCAAGCGCTTGAGCCGATTATTGCGGTTAATCACCCGTCGATAGAGATCATTCAAATCTGATGTCGCGAAGCGCCCGCCGTCGAGCTGCACCATCGGTCGTAGATCCGGCGGCAAGACAGGCAAGACTGTCAGGATCATCCATTCTGGTGAAGTGTTTGACTTGCGAAATGCCTCTACGACCTTTAATCGCTTCGTTGCCTTCTTGCGCCGCTGACCAACGGTAGAGCCAATCTCTTTGCGCAAGTCGCTAGCCAGTTTATCCATGTCCAGCGCACTGATCAGTTCTCGTACTGCCTCTGCACCCATGCCCGCCCGGAATACAGAGGGACCAAAGGAATCACGCAATTCACGATAACGGTTCTCCTGGATGAGGTCCATCTTCTTGAGCCCCTCCAGGTCACGGCGCAGTTGTTCCAGGCGCTGCTTCCTGTCAACACGTTGCGTCTCTAACTGTGTCTGCGCCGAGTCGATTTGTCCCTGGTAATCTACCATCAAGCGCTCAGCTTCGCGGTTGCTATCCGTCTTTATTTCTTCGATTTTATGGTGCGCATTTTCGGCTATATCGTTACGCCAAACCTCTGCGACCCGTTCAAGCGTTTCGATATCTTTCGTTGTAACTACGTCACCTTGCTTGACAATCACCCTATCTGTCGGCGCAAAGACGATGTCAAACTCTGCTTCATGGCCCATTGCTGCGCGTAACTCAGCAAGTGTCTCGCTTTCGGCCTGCCTTGCTGCCTCCAACTCCTGCTCGCGGTTCGCCTCAATATCCTGCTGATTTTCAGTGATGCGATTGAGCGCATCTTGAATTTCGCTTTCACGTTTCTCTTTCAAGCTATCGATGCGTTCGACGACTTTCTCATCCAGATTTTGATCGAGTTTGATGAGTTCTTCTTCTATACGCATCAATTCCTGCTGTCGGGCTTCTTCGTCAATATGTGTGACGACATAAAGGGCAAAGTAGAGAATGCGCTCCAGATTACGTGGCGAGAGGTCCAGTAAGAGACCAATGCGGCTCGGCGTCCCCTTGAAGTACCAGATATGACTTACCGGGGAGGCGAGTTCGATATGTCCCATCCGCTCACGGCGTACTTTTGAGCGTGCCACTTCGACGCCGCATTTGTCGCACACAATACCTTTAAAGCGCACACGCTTGTATTTTCCGCAGTAGCATTCCCAGTCCTTAGTTGGACCAAAGATACGCTCACAGAATAGACCATCCTTCTCCGGCTTGAGTGTGCGGTAGTTGATGGTTTCCGGTTTTGTTACCTCACCATAACTCCAACCACGAATCTGCTCAGGGCTTGCAAGGCTGATACGTATTGCATTAAAATCGTTTACTTCGAGCATGATGCCTCCTGGTTTTACTGATCCCCTTCGAAACCGGATATATTAATGCCCAGCTCTGGCATTACATCATTCGAGGTGTCTTCGACAAACTGAATCTTCTGTTCATCTTCGTTGAGAACCTCTAC
>JBKPBA010000238.1:0-7774 GCA_046726675.1 Chloroflexota bacterium | reverse complement strand
CTTCTGGCGTGGCGGACTGGTGGTCGGCAGTGTCAAGGACTAGTGGAGGAAATAACATGGATAACACGAGTACAGGCTCACCGGCCTCAGCACACGATAGGCCGTGGTTGAACACATCGCTCGCCCCGGATGAGCGAGCTGCTCTCCTACTCACGCAGATGACCCTGGAAGAGAAGGTCGATATGCTCCGCGAGAAGCTCGGCCCGGGCTTGCCGAGCCGGGATCTCGGCATACCTGTGTTGACGATCACTGACGGACCGGCCGGTATGCGCATCGATAGAGAAAAGCGGTACGTCGATGAAGAAAAGGCGACGTCGCTGCCTGCTCCTATAGCACTGGCGGCCACTTGGGATCTTGCCACCGCTGAGCAGTATGGTGACCTGCTGGGCCTGGAGGCGTGGTCCACAGGGCACAACGTCCTGTTTGGTCCACAGCTGGACATCGCCCGGATCCCCGTCTTCGGTCGCCTGTTCGAGGCTTTCGGAGAGGATCCCGTGCTGACCGGGCAGATAGCCACTCGCTACATCCAGGGGGTCCAGCGTCATCATGTCATTGCTACTGCCAAGCACTACAACGTGAACGCGCAGGAGGACAACCGGTACGTAGTCGACGCTCAACTCGACGAGCGCACGCTGCAGGAAATCTACACACTGCCGTTCGCAGTGGCGGTACAGGACGGTCAGGTGGGCGCGGTCATGGGCGCGTATAACAAGATCAACGGCACCTACTGCTGCGAGCACCCGCACCTGCTGACCGGGATCCTCAAGCAGCAACTGGGCTTCAAGGGATGGGTGGTGAGCGACTTTGAGGCGACGCATAGCACCGTCGAGGCCGCCAACGCGGGGTTAGACATGGAGTTAGATATGCCCCCGCTAAAGTATTTCGGTGACCGACTACTGCAGGCGGTCCAGGCTGGACAGGTGAGCATGGCTACCATCGACGACAAGGTATACCGCATCCTGCGCAGCATGTTCGCCCTGCAGCTCTTCGAGCACCCGGTCCAGCCCACTCCGCTGCCCGAGCAGGAGCACGGGCAACTCGCTCGAGAGATCGCTGGCGAAGGGATCGTTCTGCTCAAAAACGCCCGCGGGCTGCTCCCTCTGTCGAGTCACGAACTGCGTTCGCTGGCCGTGATCGGGGGCGACGCCGATCACTACATCACCGGGAGTGGAAGCTCCTTCGTCAAGCCGACGTACGTCGTGAGTATGCTGGAGGGCATCCGGCGACGAGTGGGCGAGGGCGTGCAGGTGGAGTATGCGGAGGGGATCGACCCGATAACCCCCGCCGACTTGCTCCCTGGGCCACCTCTGGTGCCGTCCTCGGTTTTGACGCCGGTCGGCTCGGATCGGCACGTCCGAGGACTGCAGGCGGAGTACTGGACAAACACGCGCTTTGAGGGCGAACCGCAACTGGTCCGCACCGATCGCCAGGTGAATCTCAACCTCGGCCTATACAACTTCATGAATGCGTCCTCACTGGAGACGCCGATGAAGTTCAATTTCGACATCTCCGTGCGCTGGAGGGGCAGCCTGACCGTGCCAGTAACCGGGGAATACACGCTCTCACTGACCCACCTGGGGACGGCCCGCCTGTACCTGGACGGCCAACTGCTCATCGACGATCCAGGCGTTACGCTGCAAACGCAGTCGGTGACACTCTCGCTCGAAGCTTTCCAGCCACACGCACTGCAGATCGACTACGCCGCCGACCGACCTGAGCAAGTCGCGCCTGAGGGCATTTCTATGACAAGTGTGACCGGCAGCCAGGGATGCCTGAGTTGGAAGCACCCGGCGGGCGTGGTTCCACCGGCGATGCAGGAGGCCGCAGCGCTCGCCGGGCGGTCGGATGTGGCGGTCGTCGTCGTGCGAGACTACAGGAGCGAACACGCCGATCGGCCGAGCATCACGCTCTCTAATGAGCAGGATCTGCTCGTGCAGGCAGTTGCTGCTGCCAATCCCCGCACGATCGTGGTGGTGGCTAGCGGCGGCCCGGTCTCGATGCCCTGGCTCGACCAGGTTCCGGCGGTACTGGAGAGCTGGTATGGCGGACAGGAGGTAGGCAATGCCCTGGCCGACATCCTCTTTGGCAGCGTTACCCCGTCGGGCAAGCTGCCGGTCACCTTCCCGCGCAGCGATCACGACACCCCGGTCTCCTCACCGGAGCAGTATTCCAGGACAGCAAGCGTCGCCCACTTCAGTGAGGGTCTCTTTGTTGGCTACCGGGGCTACGACCAATTGGGGATCGAGCCGCTCTTTCCATTTGGCTATGGGCTCTCCTACACCAGCTTTGCCTACGACCAGCACCAAGTGGAACCCGAGACAAGCGATGGTACCAGGGCCGTGCAGGTGCGCTTCACGGTCACCAATACCGGAGCGCGTGCGGGTGCTGAGATCGCACAAGTCTACCTTGGATTACCTGCCAGCACGGGCGAGCCGCCCAAACGATTGGTGGGCTGGGCGAAGGTCGAGGTGGAGCCGGGCGAGACCAGGGAGTTGACCGTGACGCTGGACCCCAACGCCACGTCGCGCCCGTTTTCCTATTGGAACGTGAACAGGGACGGTTGGGAGATTGCGAACGGCGATTACACGGTGTACGTGGGGGCCTCCTCGCGAGATATCCACCTCACCGGCACCTTGCACATTCACGACGCGGAAAAAAAGGACTCTGGGAAACAAGCGAATTGATAGAGCTAGGAACGACCCGAATGACACTTACAAACAGCACAGCAGATGTGGAGCAGTGGGGCATCTTCGAGCTGGCATTGCACGGGAGCGCCGAGGGCAATCCGTACCTGGATGTAGAGTTCACTGCTCAATTTGCTTACAAACACCGTGTGATCGAGGTGGATGGATTTTACGATGGCGATGGAATCTACCGCATTCGCTTTATGCCAGACATACAGGGAACATGGCGTTACTGCACACGGAGTAATCTTGATGTGCTAAACGGCGTCGAGGGAACATTTACCTGCGTCCCTGTCGCCCCAGGCAATCATGGGCCGGTGCGGGTCTCCAACACCTACCACTTCGCCTACGCCGATGGAATGCCCTACAAGCAAGTTGGCACCACGTGCTACGCCTGGACGCACCAGAGCGACGACCTTGAGGGGCAGACGTTGGTAACGCTCCGCGACGCGCCGTTCAACAAGCTACGTATGTGCGTCTTCCCAAAGCATTATCTCTTTAATGAGAACGAGCCAGAGTTCTACCCATTTCCCTGTCTGTCCCGTGGCTCCAGTACATGGGACATCGGTAAGATCTGGGGGGAAGAAGCGTCCAGAGGCTGGTCATTCGACTTCAGCCGGTTCGACCCAGCATTTTTCCAGCACTTCGAGCGCCGGGTGGCAGACCTGATGGCCCTGGGTATTGAAGCCGATATCATTCTCTTCCATCCCTATGACCGTTGGGGCTTTGCCACGATGGATGCCGAGACGGATGATCGCTATTTGCGCTATGTCGTGGCCCGGCTGGCCGCCTATCGCAATGTCTGGTGGTCGCTGGCCAACGAATATGATCTCATGAGGCACAAAACCATGGCCGACTGGGATCGCTTCTTCCGCGTCGTACAGGGGTGCGATCCCTACCAACACCTCCGCGCGATCCACAACTGCCTTGCGTTTTACGACCACGCCAAGCCGTGGGTCACGCACCTGAGCGTCCAACCCACGCGATGGTTGGAGGTGAGGCAGACACGTATCTGGCGCGAGCAGTTCAGAAAGCCGGTCGTCGTCGATGAATGTGGCTACGAGGGCAACATTTCGCCACATTGGGGGAGTCTCTCAGCCCAGGAAATGGTTCATCGCTTCTGGGTAGGGACCGTCAATGGCGGATATGTTGGTCACGGCGAGACCTATCTGGACCCGCAGGACATCCTCTGGTGGGCGAAGGGGGGCGTCCTGCATGGCCGGAGCGCTCCACGCCTCGCCTTCCTCCGGCGCATCCTCGAAGACAGTCCTGCCGCTGGTCTTGACTTGGTAGACGGTTTGCACCTCCCCTGGTCCGAGTTCCCGAGCGTTGGCAAGCAACACCACTACTATCTGACCTACTTTGGTCGGCACCAGCCAGCCAAGGTAGAGGTCCATGTGCCGGAGGGCGAGCAGTACAGGGGTGAGGTCATCGATACCTGGAATATGACCGTCACACCACTTGAGGAAGCGATCGTGGACGGCGCAGTGGTGCAACTGCCAGGAAAGCCGTACCAGGCACTGATCATGCGGCGAATCTATTAGGAAGAGAGAATATATGTTTGGACTAGAATCTTTATTCAGGAGGAGATGATGAGCAATTACGAATTTGGGGCCGGCCTCTGGATGTTTCAGCAGTTTGTAGACCGCTACGCCACAGACGCCTATGGGCCCGAGGTGAGCACCCTGGAAGCGATCAAGCGTGCTGCGGCGGTTGGCGACATAAAGGTCCTGTATATTAATTATCCCTTTGCCGGTGAGGACGTCACCGTCGCACAGGTCCGTGAGACGCTGCAACGGACAGGACTGCGCGCTCAGGCCATTACCCCGCATCTCTATATGCGCGAGTTTCAGAGGGGAAGTTTCACCAATCCAGACCCGGCAGTGCGGCACAAAGCGGTGGAACTGGGAAAGCGGGCTATCGAAGTGGCGCACCAGCTTGATGCCAGGTATGTCAAGTTCTGGCCCGGCCAGGATGGATTTGACTACCCCTTCCAGGTCGACTACAGGCGTCACTGGGACGACTCGGTAGAGGGCGTTCGAACAGTGGCTCAGGCGGACCCTGGTATGCAGTTCGCCATCGAATACAAGGAGAAGGAGCCCCGTACCCACATGTTTTTCAGTTCGGCGGCTCGCACCTTGCTGGCCATCGAGGACATGGGGGTGGAGAATGTTGGCATCGTGTTCGACCTGGGTCATTCCTTTTTCGCCAAAGAAACACCAGCCGACGTGCTGCAGCTCGTGTCACGGCGCGGCAAACTGGTCAGCGTTGAGCTGAACGACAACTGGCGCGATTGGGACGACGATCTGGCGGTTGGTTCTGTCCATCTGCTCGAGACACTGGAATTTCTCTCCGCCCTGCGCCAGATCAACTGGCAAGGTCCCTTGCTGCTCGATCAGTTCCCCTTCCGCGAGGACCCCATTCGGGCCGCTCAGGCCAGCATCAGAACGATACGTGGGATGGAACGTTTACTTGATCGCCTAGATCTGGACGCACTTAGAGCGGCTCAGGGACGGCAGGATGCCCTCGAGGCGCAGCGCCTTGTCATGGATCTGCTATTGGGTGTGGGCATCACGGAGGTTTCTAGATGATAGATACTCAGCGAGTAGATGCAGGGAAGGTACAAAGGCTGCGCGAGCTGGCGAATTCGGTGCGGCGCTGGGACCTCCAAGTAGTGCATGGGGCTAAGCTGGGGCACGTCGGCGGCGAGATGTCAGCCACCGACATCCTGGTGACGCTGTATTTCGCCGTGTTGCGCATCGACCCCAACAGCCCAGACGATCCAGAGCGCGACCGCTTTATCTTGAGCAAAGGCCACTCGGCAGTCGCGCTGTATACCACGCTCGCTCATGCCGGTTTTTTCCCACTCGAAGAACTCAAGACGTTCGCACAGCCCCTTTCGCACCTGAACGGGCATCCCGACCGCAAGAAAGTGCCAGGCGTGGAAACCAACACCGGACCGCTCGGTCACGGTTTGCCGGTCGCTGTTGGAGCGGCGCTGGCGGCCAAGCTCCAGGACAGTAGCTGGCGGGTTTTCGTGCTGACTGGCGACGGTGAATTGCAGGAGGGCAGCAACTGGGAGGCGGCCATGTCGGCCGCGCACTATAAGCTCGACAACTTGACTGTGATTGTTGACCGCAACCGCTTGCAGCAGGGCGACTGGACCGAGCAAACGATGCATCTCGAACCACTCGCGGACAAATGGCGTGCCTTCGGTTGGTCGGTCAGCGAGGTGAACGGCCACAACATTGCACAGCTGCTGGAGACGTTCTCCCGCATCCCGTTCGAGGCAGGGAAACCGAACTGCATCATCGCCCACACCCACAAGGGGCAAGGGGTCTCGTTCATGCGGGATAAAGCGGCCTGGCACCACCGTGTTCCCAAGGCGGAGGAATTGGCCACGGCTCTCAAGGAACTCGAAGAGGTGACCTCATGAAAGAGCTCTATGATTGTCGCGATGCCTTTGAAAATAAGCTCCGCGAGCTTGCAGCGGAGGAGAGCCGCATCGTCGCCGTTGTCAACGACTCGGTCGGCTCGAGCAAGCTGAACCAGTTTGGCCAGGTGTACCCGGTCCGGCTCGTCAACGTGGGTATCGCTGAGCAGAACATGATCGGTGTGGGTGCCGGATTGGCAAACGGTGGTCTGATCCCCTTTGTCTGTGGTGCCTCCCCCTTCCTGACCGGGCGGGCACTCGAACAGATCAAGGCCGACCTGGCCTACTCCAACGCCAACGTGAAGCTCTGTGGCATGAGCAGCGGCATGGCCTACGGCGAGCTGGGGCCCACGCACCACTCGATCGAAGACATGGCCTGGCTGCGTGCCATTGCCAACATGACGGTGATCGTGCCCGCCGATTCGGTCGAGACAGCGCAGGTCGTCGAGGTGGCTGTGCGTACCGAGGGACCAATGTTCATCCGCCTCAGTCGCCTGCCCGTGCCCATTGTACACAAGCCCGACTATCATTTCGAGATCGGGAAGGCAGCCCTCTTACGTGACGGCGAGGACATCACCCTGATCGCAAACGGCGTACTGGTTTGCCAGGCACTTGCGGCAGCAGAACTGCTCGCGAAGGAAGGTATTCATGCCCGCGTGCTCAATATGTCCACGGTCCGTCCGTTGGACAACGAGGCGGTACAGGTGGCGGCAACTGAAACGGGAGGTATCGTCACGGCGGAAGAGCATACCGTGTTCGGAGGACTGGGTAGTGCAGTCGCAGAAGTAGTTGTCAGCAAGCATCCTGTCCCCATGCGCATCTTAGGAGTGCCCGGAGATTTTGCGCCGACTGGCTCGGCTTCCTGGCTACTGGAGCATTTCGGTCTCACGGCGCAGGGTATCTTCGATGCTGCCCTGGAGTTGAGGGGGAGAAAGGGCTAAAGAAAATGGCGAGCAAGCGTGGCAATATCCTGGCAATCGACCAGGGCACAACCAATACCAAAGTGTTACTCGTCAATCCGGACGGGAACGCGATTGCTCGGGCAACCCGGAAACTTCCGCTGAGCTTTCCTCAACCGGCCTGGGTTGAGCAAAATGCAACTGAAATCTGGCACAGCGTGTGCGAAGCGATTGATGAGTGCCTGACCTCTGTCGATGACCCTCGCCCAGCAGCTATTGCTCTTAGCAACCAGCGCGAATCGGTCGTAGTATGGGAGCGCCAGAGCGGACGACCGGTGGGTCCCGTCATTGTCTGGCAATGCCGCCGGACAGCCGACTTCTGCTCACAACTACGAGCCCGAGGGCTGGAGTCTTTTTTGGCGGAGCGCACCGGGCTAGGGGTGGACCCGCTCTTCTCAGCGAGCAAGATGAACTGGTTGCTCGATCATATTCCAGACTGCCGGCGCCGCGCTGAGGTGGGCGAAGTGTGTCTGGGCACAGTGGATAGCTGGGTCCTGTGGAATCTCACAGGAGGAGAGATCCATGCCTGTGATGTCACAAACGCCTCCCGTACGCAGCTATTCGATATTCGCTCGCTGGATTGGGGCGAAGAGTTGCTCGCCCTGTTCGATATACCCAGGGTTGCCTTGCCAGAAGTGCGGCCATCCAGATCCGATTTCGGCAGCAGCGTGGCGGTAGGAAGTCTTCCGGCAGGAGTG
>JBKPBA010000237.1:0-5471 GCA_046726675.1 Chloroflexota bacterium | reverse complement strand
GCTGATATCTAATAACATCCATGCTAGTGCAAAACAACCAACAATGGCTAGAAGTGACAGGCACAACCTTACGATCATGCTCGCGCTCACCACTGATGATCGTGAAGTTTCCAAGAAATCGTTTCTTCGCATATATTCTCCCAAATTTCACTGCCTGGAATCTTTGATAAGAAATCAAAGGGAACAATTATCCAGGTAACAATGCCTGAAATTGCCTCAATAGACAAGGTGCAAAGGTATCGTAAAAAGGACACGAAAGGATTAAATTCACCTACTCCCATTGAGTCCAGGCTATCTTCAGTTTATGGCGCACCAGGAATAGTGCTGTGGCAATCACAACCAGCATGACCCCGAGCAACATGAGCGCAAGTGAGGGAGGTGTTGATAGGAAGAGCGCCCTCAATGCTCCTACTATAAGCAGGGCAGCGCTACTTAGGATAAAGATGCGAATTCGCGTCGCAATACCCAGCAAAAGTAAGGCAAGGGACTCACCTAGGAGAACCAGCGTCGGAGTAAGATTACTATCGCCGAAGCTTAACCAGAGTGCAGGTAACAAGAGCAATACTGCACCTGATAAAGCAACGATCTGTCCGGCCCAATGTCGTCTGGGAAGCGTCTCATCACGCATGATGAATGGCGCAACAACGGAGAGGTAACTGGCAGGAGCCAACAGGAGAATATCCAGTCTTGTCTGGCCGAATGCTGACAACTCCCAGGAAATCACCAGGGAGCATAGCAAACCAGCCACATAATAACACCAGTGTTGTAATACCTTTGCTTGCTGCAAACTTCTCAGGTATTTCTTCTTATCGTTTACGGAGGTGTTCGCTCGAGCAACGATACCTGTATGTAAGCGACCATACCAGAACAGCATTAGTGCCAGTTCGAGCAGTGCTCCCGCGCCAACGTGCGCCAATTGCCCTGAGCCGGTGGATGAGAGTCCACCTTGCCCGATAATACTCAACACTACAATCGCCTGGCCGCCTAAACCGAGTATTACGTGCGGTATTGCTGCCGCTAGCCAGCGTGAGGCAGGCAGAATGATTCTCCAGGTGAACTGCGTGGCGAAAACCACAAGGCAGAGCAAGCTGTATGCAATCATTAAAGGGACAAGGTCTAGTGGAGGTTTCTCCCATAACCAGATAGTCCACGCGGCCAGGCCAGCAGGAAACACAAGTAATTCCGGTTTGCGCTCTACAAGCATTATCGCCAGGGCTATAATAGTGAATGCCAGCATGCTATAGCCAATGAAGCCCGTTACAGGTTGCTCTAGAGGCAGAGAGTTCCATAAGCCCATCAATATCGCAGCGACCAATGCTGTCGCATACCAGGGCCAACTCCAGGTAAATTGTCGCAGAGGCTGTAGGGATTTCGATATCGCAGTTTGGCTAATAAATCGCTTCGACACAAATCCTGTGATCAATCCAACAAACGCCATTGCTATACAGACGCCAGACAGATAATAGGCAGTCAATTCCAACGCAAGTAAGGTGCCCCAAATGGCGAAACCAGCAACCAACCATAACCACACAGGTTGTCTTTCAAAGGCCAGCACTGCAAAGGCTACCAGCGCATAGATCAGCAAGGCATCTGGAACTGCTCCATAGAATGGACTATTGATATTTGCAAGCGTACCATAAACACCCGTCAGAACTGCTGCAACAAGGGCAGTACCGTAGAAAGGCAACGCATATGTGAGGAACCTGTTTCTATGCACTGAACCGAAAAATGGTATTGGCTCGAGTCTGAAAAATCTCACTGAGACACCGAGCGCAGCACAAACAAAGGCAACAATGGGTGGGCGATACAGATCGCCCAGAGGACCAGCCGAGATGATTACCGACCATGTTGCAAATGCAGGTAGAATCCACATTGGGATTTCAGTATTTTCTATCACGCCAATAATATAGGCGAGTGCCGCGAAGCCAAGTAATGCCCAGCTAGTAGCAAGCAGATGATCCTGGGTATAGCCTGTATATCCGGTCATAACTGCAGAGAGCACTGCGACGATGTAATACGGTAGGGACCAATCTCTGCCATCGAAATGGCTGATAGCAACACCTGACAAGGCCAATACAGGCGTGAGAACAAGCAATACCCAGAACGAATTGGTCGGAATAAGCAGTACGCCGATGGCAAAACCCACCGAAGGAACAAGCCACAGCTTCATCCGCGCTAGAGCAGAAGAAACATACCAGGTAACTGCCAGCAACGCTATTTCCACCGCAATTGGTATATGAACGCTGAATGTAGATTGAACAGCGCTCATATCGTTTGTGACGTTAGGTATGGAAGCTAGTATGCCGTAGACTAGACCAGCAGCCAGCAAAGGCCATTCCCACATATTTACAAGACTCAGACTGGTAAGCTCCTGTGCTTGTGCGACATTCCTCCTGTTAGAGATGAATCGATGAATAGCCACGGATGTCAAAGGCATGAAGATACCTAAAAGCAACATTGCTAGTGGTCTATGCCATAAAGTTGGTATGGCGAATAATGAGAAAATGAGTGGTAGAAAGAGCAAGTTTTGACGATGTTGGTAAAGCAAGACTGCGTACAGAAGCGCGGCAAAGGAAAGCAGCAAAGCGCTGATGATATCCTGATTCTGATTGAGGCTTAAGCTGAGGGTTAAGATCATCCCTAAAAGGGCCAATATATCTAGTGGATTAGCCCATGCCGGGCTATAGAGCCTTCGGACAATCACAGCGCCTGCTACAAGAAAAAGAGCCAGGCCAAGAAATGCCCAGACAGGTTGGATACTAAAAGTCAACACAACAATGCTGAATTCCCAATTGAGCAAGAATCCACCGAGCAGGAGCAGCCAGCACCAATTAGCTTTCGAAGGGGTTTTTCCTATACCTGCCCGGTAGAAAGTGATGCTAAGAGTAAGTAATATGCCGAGACCCACTGCGACAAGTTCAGCTACCGTTCGCAAGCTAGCTTGATAAAACAAGGATGATGAGTTTAAAGACAGGCCATAGGCAGAGGCAAAAAGCTGTACTGGCAAGAGGGGTGAGCTTATCAAAGGTACAGCGAACACTAAAACCAATGCGATTTGATCCAGGCCGACGCTGAGAACCCCAAACGGCTGAAGACGACGTCCTGCGAACCTGTTAAGCCCGTGATAAAGAAGTGCGACGCATGTTAAAGCAAGCGTATACCCGATAGTTTCAAATCTAGATGCGTAGCAAAAAGCCAACACTGATGCCAGAACTATATAGGCAAGGATAAGCACTGCCTGCGTCCATTTCGCCAGCCAAATTGAGAGAGTTGCCCAGAGCAGCAATAGCAGTGTCATGCTCAGTATCGAAAAGCGTATTTCCGACATTGGTGAACCATAAGAGTCAATCGCAAGAGCATAAGTTACTGTGAAAAAGAGACCCAGCAAACTGGTCGCCACTATGAGATACATTACGTAGCGCATAGGATCTCGCAGCACTACCCAACGATCTGTAAATGGCCATGCACTACCGCCAGAACTCTTCAAAGAGATGGTTGCCGGAATAGCGAGTATCATTGCCATACTCGGCCACCACCAATAAGCAAGGTTAAGAGCATCGGAAATTGCCAGATCTGCCACGAACAGAGCAACCATACCAAGGTATGCAAAAGGAATAAAGCGCTGATAGACAGCCATCAAGGTATATATTATCGCAGCATAAGTGGCAGAAATCGCGATCAGAACAGGTACAGAGAACTCTATGTGACTACCGTTTAACAACCTATAAGCAGAATATCCAACCAGGGGAATCAGGAGAGCAAAGATGATTGTATAGATGGTTGCGACGATACGAAATGATTTAAAACGGTAGGTAACGAAGCCGGTAATACCAAAGACAGCATGCACAACGAAGACAACTAGAAACGAAACGAAGAGGTTGGTGGTTGTGATAGTAAAACTAAGCGAACCAATTAATAGAAGAAACGCTCCAACAGAAGCTACAATATTAATTGCCTGGTCAGCAAAGAACTCCCTCCATGAGAATACGCGGCGCGGAGGCTGTGGCCTCATTGGTGGAGCCGTGACAGCAAGTTCTTCTTGTGGCAATACCTGTGAGCTCACAGGTAATGGCGCTACACTCGCTTCTTCCAGAACTTCTGATAAAGAAGGTGTAGCGACAACCGGCGCAACGGGAGCCTGCGCTTCTACAGAAACAGGGGGAACAGCGGGCGAGATTAACGTTTTGAGATGGCGCACTGCATTCAAGCGAAACTGATGACGGCGTATCAATTCGTCAACCTTGAGATTGCCTCCACCATACGTTGAAACTCGTTGTAGGTCATGAATAGATGACCGCAGAAAAAGTTCCTCTTTATCCAGATTCACGGGATAATTACAACGTGGACAATTTTCTGTTGTCTGTGGATCCACAGACAAGCCACAGCAATCGCAACGGAATACAAGTGTTTGTTTCATCAGACTACCTCCTATTTTTGTACCAGGAAAGCCTAACCAGGCGTCTCTTCTTTGCTCATAATACCCTGAATGCGCTTCGCAGCTTCATCGCGGGTAATCTTACCGGCCAGCAAGTCATCAAGCACTGCATCAATGTTAGGCAGTATCTCGTCTGATGCAATCTGAATCGGTACTACAAGCTCAGCTACAGGTTCCATAATTGAAGGTGTTTCTGTAGTCGCAGGACGCTTCGTGAGGCCACTAAAGAGATGTTCGCGCTTTGCAGTCCAGAGATAGATGGCCAGTATTATTACACCAACCACAAATGCGGACACCCCGACTCGCGCTACCTGTTGCCAATTTTCGAATGGCGAACCGAGTAAGTTTGTGCCAAGAGAATAAAGCGCAACCGCTCCGCCAATTGCTGCTGACAGGATACCGCCAGCAATCAGAGCGAAAACGAATCCACGTCTTGGATTAGAAGCTACTGCCGCATCATATATGTAACGCAGGTGCAGGTTGAAGTCGAAGGGAATATACGCAAGCCCTGTAACGATTAAGGCAAGTGCTGGCGCCCATTCACGTGGTCCAGTCTGGATGCCGGCGAGTATCTGGAAAACATTCAATAATACGAGTGCAATTCCCCACCAGAACGCAGCAGCAAACAAGGCAGTAATAATGGCCTCACCTATCAAGATTGTGGTTACCCACCCCGGTTCCGCATACTCTTTCCTGGCAGTAATTCGTAGCCAGAGTATGTAAACTCCGGTGATAAGGAGACCCAGGGTAATAAGAGCTGCAAAATTGTAATTATTTAGAATTTCACTTGCAGGTAGTGAGACACTGAAAAGTGTCAGGATTCCCAATTCGATGGCACGGCTAACGCCGTACAGAATAAGGCCGACTCCGTAAGCAAAGCTGGCAAAATGCAAGATACTGCGCAGAAGCGAGGCACTATCGTTACGCGTAAAATATCCATAACCTATCCAGAACGCTACAATCCACAGCGTAGATACCACCAAACTGAGCAGATTCGGACCTGGGCACCCGGTAAAGCCTCCGCACGCAATTGTAC
>JBKPBA010000236.1:0-4341 GCA_046726675.1 Chloroflexota bacterium | reverse complement strand
CCAACTCTCGCGCCCTCGTGTAGATATGTAAAGCCACAGCAACATCCTGCACTGCAATACCAACTGACTTAAAGAAGGTGACTTCGTCTGCTGTCTGACGACCCTGTTGAGTGCCTCTCACCAATTCACCTAATTCAATCCAGTCTTCAGCTCCACTAATTCGACCACTGGACAGCGCTTGCAAGAGATCACCTGCCTCAACAAGTGCAGATTCGCGGTCGTCAACTACTATGCGCGCATGAGCAAGTGTTTCAGCGTCAACTTCACACATCTCCGGAGTGAAGGCTCCAATTGCATTGATATGCGCTCCCGGAGTAACATCGCTCCAATCAAAGAGAGGCGTTGTCGCAGTCGTAGCACATGCTACCAGCAACGCCCCAGAAAGAGCCGCATGTGCAGAAGAAGCGCGAGAAATTCGAGGACAACTCGAACCAAGTAACCTTTGTACATTTATGACGAATTGATGATAATGTTCTTCGTTACGATTCACTACACGTAATTCCTGTAATGGACGTACTGCATGGATAGCCTGCACTTGCATTGGAGCCTGGACACCCGCTCCAAACAGCGCTAATATGTCGGCATCTTGACGGGCGAGCAGCGAAGTTGCCAGGCCTGAAACTGCACCAGTACGCATTGCTGTAAGCCACCCACCTTCGAGAATCGCTTGCGTTTGCCCTGTAGTAGCATCTAGCAAAAGCACTGAGGCGATGATGCGCGGTAAACTTCTCAGCGGATTCTGTGGCATGACTGTGACAATCTTTAAGCCAAAGGCATGTTGTTCCGACGTTTGTAATATTGACGGCATCAGCAAAGCAAGACCTTGCTCAGAAAGATCAACTGCCATGCGCTGAGGAACTTGTGCCAGTCCGGCGCTCAATGCGCTGAAAGCATTGCGCATAGCCTCAATAGCTTCTGTCATATTCAAACAACGTTGAATGTCATTACGGGAGAGTATAAGAGTCATATGAAACAATTCCCCTTTGTATGCGTCATATAATTATAGAGTGATAATTTGTATCTGGCGGAGTGATAAGCGTCCTATTTCGTTACCTTGATGTACATCAATCGTCTGGCATTAAAGTATGATAAATTTAGGTACCTGGCAAGAGGAATATCTTTTCAAAATCATACCCGCTAAGAACATTGCCTATTTCCTCAGTACTTTGGAGGTCAAATTCATTGAAAATTGTTGTTACCGGTGGAGCTGGATTTATAGGATCCCATCTTTGCACCCGATTATTGGAAGATGGATATAGTGTGCTGTGTATAGATAATCTTCTCACTGGCTCAGAGCAAAACATTGAATCATTATACAATAATCCACGTTTCACATTTGTACAGCACGATGTAACGCAGCCATTTAACTTTGAAGCAGAGGCAATCTACCACCTGGCAAGCCCAGCCAGTCCCGTAGGTTATCTGGAACATCCCATTGAAACTATCATGGTTAACAGCCTGGGTACATACCAGATGCTGGAGCAGGCACGGAAGCAGAAGGCGCTTTTCCTATTTTCTTCAACCTCCGAGGCCTATGGTGATCCTCTCGTCCACCCACAACACGAAGACTATTGGGGTAATGTAAATCCGGTTGGACCACGTGCCTGTTATGATGAGAGTAAACGGCTTGGCGAAACGCTCACTATGGAATACTACCGACAATTTCAGATTAATGCCCGTATAGTGCGCATTTTCAACACTTATGGCCCAAATAGCCAGGCTGACGATGGTCGTATGATACCAAATTTCATCACCCAGGCCCTGCAAAACAAGCCTTTGACAATTTATGGTGATGGCTCTATCACCCGTAGCATCTGTTATGTCAACGATCTTGTTGAAGGATTGGTGTTAGCCCTTTTTAAGCCTTTTACTGCAGGTGAGATATTTAATCTTGGTAATACTGAAGAGCTTACCGTTCTTGAGTTTGCCCAGACAATTATCCGATTGTGCCACTCTTCGTCAACAATCATTTTTGAACCTGGACGTATCGATGATCCAGAACGTAGGCGCCCGGATATCTCTAAAGCCCGGCAAGTGTTAGGCTGGCAGCATAATGTCTCGATGGAAGACGGACTGAAGCGCACTATTGAATGGTTCAGTACTTACACATCACGTATATCCACTGTCAGTTCGTAAGGGTTTTAAGTTGTTTCAATTTTCATGAAATAGAATTTGTAGGCTCATATGAATAGTCCAAGCGTTGGCGAGTATGTGCCAGCCCGCCACGACTTCTGGCTTAATACACTATTTCGTACATCGCGCAACTTCGTTACATCATCAAACTTGACGGGTTTGATATGTATTGTGATTGCGATTTTTCTCTTACTCGTCCCACCAATACCTTGGAATATTCGCCTGACGTTGTATGCTGCTTTACTAGTGTGGACAATTTTGCGCCCACGAGTCGCCCTCTACTTGCTACCTATTTGCGTGCCCTGGGGTTCACTCGACTACATTGATCTAATGGGGCTACGTCTGAATAGTGCAGATATCCTGGTAATTTTCCTGGCAATAGGTTGGCTTATGAGTTTCGGACTACACCAGAAAATAGGGCCACGTGATCGAGAGGCTTCGCATATTCCGTCTTATCTTGTGATCGCCATGCTGGCGCTCCTCGGTACAATGATACTTTCAATGGGGGCAGCGCTCAATATCAGTTCCAGTCTGAAGGAAATTAGCAAATGGCTGGAATTTGTAGTAGTGATCCTTTTGGGAAGCCAGTATTTACGCACCCGACGCCAGATCTGGATCATCGTAGCTCTTATTTGTCTTGCAGGGATTTCTCAAGCTTTCTACGGATATATTCAAGCATTCTTTAATCTTGGTCCACAAACCTTTATACGCGATGCCAGCCTACGCGTTTATGGTACATTCGATCAGCCTAACCCATACGCAGGCTACATTAATATCCCTTTGAGCATCACGCTAGCCCTTACCTTGCTCGGACATAACCGGGTAACACGAATAATGGCTGGGCTGACAGCCATTATTCTCGGCGTTGCAGAGTATCTCTCGCAGTCGCGCGGTGGAGAAATGGCACTCGCAGCAGCGCTTATCTTCATTGTTTTAGCTGGTATGCCGCACATTCGCGTACTTATGAGAGTACTTATTGTCCTATTTCTGGGCATTTTTGAAGCGCTTTTGGCTGGTTGGATACCTTTAAGCGTTTTCAATCCAGTATTGCGGTTCCTTGGTGTGGTTCAAATTTCCTTGACTAACCCTTCCGGCCAGGATTACTCAACTGCCGAGCGCCTGGCTCACTGGATTGCAGGGTTGCATATGTTTATGGATCATCCTGTACTTGGTGTGGGTATTGGAAACTACCCTGATGCTTATTTCCAGTACTTTATAACTATTTTTACAACCTCTCTAGGACATGCACATAACTATTATATTAATATAGCAGCCGAAACTGGTTCGATTGGATTGATAGCCTTTGTGCTTTTCTTGCTCGCTATTTTTGTAGCAGGCGGACATTCACTCCGAGAGATCAACGAGCAATTGAGACTAGCCAAAACGCAAGTGCCGCAGACTCTACCGGTAATCCAGGCACCCTTGGGAAGACATAACAAACTTCATCTGCTTTTACATCCGCTGAGCCTGATCCAATACTATCGAGAACAAGGTCAATTTGCTATTGTTGGAAAGCTTACTAATGATAGAGCTTTAGCGATCGGGCTACTAGCTGCACTTATCGCCACCTGCACACATAACTTAGTTGATGATCTATTTGTTCACAGTTTAACCAATCTTATTGCGTTACTACTCATCGCTCTTATACGTCTAAAGAGGGTAACGCCCGACGTATCGGATTAAAAATATTTGGAGGATAATTTGCTTACGCAAAATACTGGTAGTGCTTCCGAAACAGATATGTCATCTATACAAGATGACCAAACCCAACCTATAGAACGAAAAAAGGGAGAACTTCTCAAGCAAGAGACAGATAAAGATCTAGAGATTACGCAAGAACAGCTTTCGATAAGTAAGCGACTCTTGAACTGGCGTACTATCGTCCCGCTGATTATAGCCATAATTGCGCTCGTTATCTTTGCACAAAAAATAAATATCAATCCAAAATTAACATTGGTTGCAATGCGCAACGCCAATATATACTTTGTTCTTGCTGCTTTTAGTATCTATTATCTTTCATTTCCAATACGTACAGTACGCTGGCGCATGCTCCTGGAAAATGTCGGTTATACAGAAGAGAATGGCATTCATCTGCCAAAGTTCTGGAAGTTGCTTGAGATCATCTATGTTTCCTGGTTTGCTAATGTGATTGTTCCGGCTAAACTTGGTGATCTGTACCGGTCATACCTTCTACGTAGGGAAGCTGGT
>JBKPBA010000235.1:0-6165 GCA_046726675.1 Chloroflexota bacterium | reverse complement strand
GCATGTCCGTAAAGCGGCACGTTTGGAAATCAGCAGACAGACGGTACCGCAAAACCAGGGAGTGATATGGTCAAAGCTACACTGCCTTAAACCCAGTTTCTTGGCCTTAATGGATGGGGTGTACGAAGAGCTGATTGGATACGTACACAGGGGAGGCACACAGAAGATGGCCACTGGCTCCTGTGCTCTCTAGCCGCCCCTCGGCGAGGAAGAAGCCTCGTGAAAGGAACGAACGGGAACCTAAGTCACGCGTATGTGCACAACGAGATGAGCGGGGATAGCCTACGTCAGGACGCCTTTGGGCTATGATCGGAGGATCTGAAAACCTGATAAGGCCACGGAGTTTCCGTAGTAGTCAGAGGCAGGGAAGGCCTGCTACAGGGCGAAGGGAAGCAGGTGATGTACTGATAAAACGGCAAGGCATGCGGAATGCAGGAACCCGAACCGAAAAACAGTACAGAGCTGGAGAGCCGGATACATCGAAAGGGTGTCCGTCCGGTTCGGTGGGGGGGTGACAGAAACCTGATCTGGAAACAGATGAAGGCGCTGGCTCCCTACCCAACTCAGCAGGCAGCGTCCGCTTCAAACTTACCTACAAGGCCGAGCGGCGCGGGGTGCAGGTCGCCTTGCAAGAGGAGTCCTACACGTCTCGCACGTGCCCAAGGTGTGGGCATCGGCGCAAGAGCAAGGTGAGTGGGCGCGTGTTCCACTGCACGAACAAGCAGTGTGGCTTGACCTGGCATCGGGACGCGGTTGGCGCGATCAACATCCGGCAAAAGTATCTGGGCTGCGGCCCAGTAGTCGGGGATATGGCACCCCCCATCGGCATGCGGTATACGCCGCGTGCCGGTGTAGCTCATAAGGAGGAAAGGTACTTATGAGAAACTGTGAGGACGGAAGCCGTTGGGCTTCAGCCCAAGCGGAGTGTCACTCAATTCAGGAATGGAGCGTGTGAGACGCGAGGTTTTCCCAGGGGTCAAGTCAAGCAAATTGATGAATTACACCAATTACTTTACCCTGCACTTGCCATTCCCTGTCCCATTCATCGCTCTCTACATAGAGCGGAAACATTTCTGTATTGGATGGTTGCAACCGTATTTGCTTTCCTTTCTCGTTCCTGTAAAAATGTTTTACTGTTGCAGCCCCAAGTTCACTTCCAGCATCATCGAGATGTGTTGCGACGACAATATCCCCATCTTTGATGTGCTCTTCAGGGTCAACAATCAGCAGGTCACCAGCGAAGATGCTGTCGCCAATCATTGAGTTGCCTTCAACAGGCAACAGAAAGGACTTGTTTGGAAAGAGTTGCGCTTCTCTCACAATCGCACTCATGATTGTACGTTTAGGACCGGCTGCAATAGCAATGGGATTTGTCAATGACGAGCCATTCCAGTTCTTTAAGACTTTAATACTACGACTTTTATGACCATCTCGCTGGATGTAGTAGGTCTCTTCCAGACCATTCAGATGATGTGAAATATGACCAAGCGATTTTATTCCTACGTCATCGCCAATTTCGCGCAGTGTGGGAGACCTTCCATTGTATTTCTCCATGTAGTTTATGATGGAGCAGAGTATAAGTTCTCGCACATTGCCACGCTTTTTAGCTTTTTTAGTTGTTTTAGCCATTTAATAATCTCCTCAATATGTAAGTCATTGGCAAGATACGACAAATTGAAACGCACGTTCTATTATAGATATATAACATATGTTCGATACTCTGTCAAGTTTTCTTCAGTTTAAAATCTGATATACTGTGTTGGAAATAGAACACGCGTTTGTGTATACTAATTGCAGCGCTTCGTGACCCTGAACACGAATGAACTAAAGATCCTGACTTCAATGAAAGCCTGCTAAAAGGAAAATAATAATGACTACGATAAATACATTGCCAATCTTGATTGGGCATAACGATACCTTACTAAGCCTCTATTTGTCGGAGCGTGGCGAAGGGCGTTCTTTCTTTACTCGTAGTGATAAGGGGCATATCGATTTACCTCGCGCCCGGGAAGGCGGAATGGGAGGTGGCTTTTTTGCAATTTTTGTTCCGCCGGATCCATTGATACAACCCGTGATAGGAGATGAAGTGATTAAGACAAGTACGGGATATGAAGTACCTTTAGCGTCAGCTATCGATCAAGCTTATGCTCAACGAACCACAATGGCTATAATGGCAGGTTTATTCAGCATTGAGGACGAGTCGGATGGACAGGTGAAGGTTGTGCGCACGGTTGATGAATTGACAACGTGTTTGCGTGAGGAGGTGCTTGCTGCGATTGTGCACTTTGAGGGGGCCGAGGCCATTGATCCCGGATTGGATGCTTTAGAGGTTTTCTACAAGGCGGGATTACGTTCGCTAGGCATTGTCTGGAGCCGACCCAATGCTTTTGCTCACGGTGTGCCATTCGGGTTTCCACGTTCTCCCGATACAGGACCTGGCCTAACCGATGCCGGGCGAAAGTTGGTCTGTGCCTGTAATCGCCTTGGCATCATGCTCGACTTATCTCATCTTAATGAGCAGGGTTTTTGGGATTTGGCCAACTTGTCTGATGCACCACTGGTGGCGACGCATTCAAATGCACACACACTATGTCCAGCAACGCGCAACCTGACCGACAAGCAGTTGGATGCTATAAAGGAGTCCGAAGGTATCGTCGGGCTGAATTTCGCTGTAACTGACTTGCGTACTGATGGTTGGAACGAAGCGGATACTCCACTAGAAATCATGGTACGTCATATAGACTACCTGGTTGAGCATCTCGGTATCGACTGTGTTGGTCTCGGCACTGACTTTGATGGCGCTACGATTCCACAAGAAATAGGCGATGTGACAGGGCTACCGAAATTAATCAATACCTTACGTGAATCTGGTTACGATGATGTAGCGCTACGTAAACTTACTTACAAGAACTGGGTTCGCGTGCTTAAAGAAACATGGAAATAAGCCATCTTCCCTTTCCACCGATTGACGAGCGTCATATTTTATATATCTCCTGTATGATTAACGGTATCGTTTATAAAAAAGTTAGCAACGTCAGTAGCAGTGCATATTCCCCCACAGGCACTAGTCCCACTGGGGTCTCTGCAACTTTTCCTATCCACAGTTCGTGCCAGGGATAGCACTAGAAAAATCCTAAACATTCATAATCTTGCTGTAGCTGCACCATGTGATGTTGTTCAGTGCAACCATTGGAAATCAGCAAAGGTGTGACAGCTACTGGGTATAGACAACTGTTCTTCTGTAGGCAAGAGACTAACTACCTCACCAGGTTAAACATGCTGAAAGGAGCGTGAGCAATGGCAATACAAATACAAAGTCCAAGAGATCTCTTTTTGTACGATTTGTGTGCAATGTATGATATTGAACAGAAAATGGTGCGGATGTTGCCTGTATTAGCACAGGAGTGTCTGGATATTCAAGGTAGACAGGCGTTCATAATGCATGAGCAAGAGACGCGCCAGCATATTCGCAATTTGGAGCGTTGTTTCCAGATTTTGGGTAGTCAACCCAGTCGTATTGAGAATTATACTGCGGCTGGTCTGCAGCGGGATCACGACATCTTTCTCCAACAGAAACCGCCAGCAGAAGCCGTGTCAATGTTTGTTCTGCATTCTGGTTATCAGAGCGAGTGTCTTGAAATTGCAGCATATTATGAGTTGATCGATGAAGCGAATAGTTTAGGTCTGCAAGACTGCGTTCAGCTCTTTCAACAAAATTTGCAACAGGAAGTGAATGCATCGAATACATTAGCTGCTATTGTGCATCAGCTTGGTCAATTGCAAGCTAAGGCTGTTCAACAACCGGTAGCAAATGCAGCAATGCCAAATCAGCCCAATGCGACTGCAAATGCCTCGATGCCGGGTCAAGCAGATGCTATGGCTAATCCGCCGATACCGAATCAACCATATGTGGCAACTAGCCCACAAATGCAAAATCAATCGCCTGGGGCGGTTGACCCGCAGGCGCCGAATCAACCGTCTGTTATGGGTAATTCGTCAGTTAAATCTCAACTGCAAGAAGGAATGCAGGTTGTTGGATCAGACATGAGTAATGTAGGTTTCGTGCGTGACATTCGTGAGAACGATTTTCTTGTTGATATTCCTATGCATCGAGACCTCTATGTGCCGTTCTCGGCTATTCAAAGTGTGGATGCCGACCGGGTTGTCCTGAATATTCCAGGCGATCAAATTTATGATATGAACTGGCCCAAGCCTGCACTTGGATGATCAAAGTAGTTTTAGAAGTTCTACTATAGCATTCAAGCTCATTGAAATTGTGCAGGCATATGATTATAGATGGCTAGCCAATTTGTGGCAATCTGGGTTTGAGCATCTTTTAGCGAAATGGCCCCTGAACATACCTGATCGTGCAAGTAATTTTCAACTTTATCCTTCTCGTGAAAACCTGGTTTCGGATAGGCTGCTTCAGGCCAGAGGTTGGCAATGTCATTGGAGCCACCTAGTTCCAGGGGGATGAGATGATCAACTTCGTACTGACCTGGTGAATGATGGTTTATAACGTACTCAGCATAGGCTTGATCTTTTTCGCTTAAAGGGACGTTCCGTACGCTACTAGCATATCCATACGCACAAATCTGTTGTTGCGTTGCATTGCTGAATACAGCACCGGGTGTACATGCAGAATCAGGCAGCCCTCCATGAGCGACACATCCTGATGTTTTGGTTTGCACACCCAGGTGAGGAGCGCCACTTGATGGAGTAGCACCACCAAATGGATTATTAGAGCCATTTGGTGATATCGTTATCTCACAGCCACTTAATGCTAACAATAAAGCGGCAAGTATTGTCAGTATGTAGAGATATTTCATCCGCATCGGCATCCGTTATAGTATAGATTTTTACATTCTCTTCTTTTCACGTCTCTTCGGAGAAGTACGTTTCATAGCGTATTGCTTGTTTCTCTTAGCCTGGAGTATTATTACTCGATTTCTTCGGTGGAGCCGCCGTCAGAGATACGTGAGAAGTGCAAAGGTTGCGGCATTCTGCACTTCCCACTTAGGAACCCCAGACTTCTTGTGCTACGCTTGCTACGAGTTCTAGTTTGTGGCGCTGATCTTCATATGAGATGCGGTTACCTTCCATAGTGGAGGCGAAGCCGCATTGGGGACTGAGGGCGAGTCGCTCTAACGGGATATATTGAGAAGCTTCCTCGATCCGTTGATGTAGTTCGGTGGCGGATTCCAGTCGGGGCTTCTTGGTTGTTACGAGGCCGAGTACCACAAAGCGATCCTCAGGTACGTGCCGTAAAGGTTCAAATCCTCCCGAGCGTGCATCGTCGTATTCTAGAAGGAAGCGTTGAAAGCGGGTCTGGATAAATATGCGCGAGATTGGTTCATAATCACCACTGGCGTAGAATTTACTCTGGTTGTTGCCACGGCAGATGTGGATTCCAAAGGTTATTCCAGGGTGGTCGCCAATAATGGCATTGTCTAATTCAATACAGAGATCTATGAGTTTGTCTGGATCGTTCCCTCGTTGGCGATATCCTTCTCGCATCTGGGGATCGAGAAGAGCTGCGTACTGGGGAGCATCTATCTGGATATAGGTGCAGCCTAATCGAATGAGTTCCGCCACTTCAAGACGCGAGAAATCCACGATATCAGCAAGGTAGGCGTCCCGGGATGGATAGGCTGATTTCGATTTTTCAGGATCGTAGTAGGCGGCTGCTTGCTGAGCGCTAATCATGGTTACTTTTCCAGGGTGTGATGTTCGCGAGCGAAAGTAGACCCATTCCTCTGAACACATGCTTCTGCGCCAACTGAGTTTCTCAACCACTACAGGTCGCTTGAGGACAAGTTGTTCTCCTGTTTCGTCTCTAAAGGGTATGGCCCAACCTCCGTACTTATCGAAGCCGTCAAGCGATTCGATAAGGTGACCATAGAAAGCGTAACGTCGTACCTCTCCATCGGTAATGACATCGATGCCTGCGTTCTCCTGAAGTGCGATAGACTCGTTTACTGCCTGGTCTTCAATGGTTTTGAATTCTGCTGCAGTGAGCCATCCTGCTGCTAACTTTTCGCGTGCTTCTACTAAATAGGTAGGTCTAAGCAGGCTGCCCACCACTTCGCTGCGATAAGTCATTTTTGTGAACCTCCATCATAGGGATAAGATTGCTACCGAGATACCGACTATGTTGGATAACAT
>JBKPBA010000234.1:0-11284 GCA_046726675.1 Chloroflexota bacterium | reverse complement strand
GATGGATGATATGCACCAGTTCGCGGCAATCCAGGACAGCAATCCACGTCTAGCACTCATCGGATGAGCCGCACAACGGCTTTCTCTACAAATACTATGACCTCCTCTTACCATTCTACTCCCACATTATTTCCCGCCCTCCTAAACGGGATACCAAATAGTCATTACGCCTTCGCATTCGAAGAAGAACTATTCGTGGGAGAAGTCCCCTCTTCGACGGCAACTTTCTGACCTAACTTGCGTTCAGTTCCAGACAGCAAGCGCCCTATATTGTCGTAGTGAACAATAATGACAATTGCGGGGCCAATCACCATAAAGATTAATTGCGCAAGGGTGACTTTTCCGAAGAACGCCGGGTTAAGCAGCCCGATGAAATAGAATAGAATACCACAGATGATAGTGGTCAGGCTTCCAACGATCGAACCCAGCGATACGTAGCGTGAAGTCAAGATGGCGATGGCAAGAGTTACAAAACTAATGAAGAAAGTCAGAGGGGAAATAATCAGAAGCGCGCCAGCTCCGGTCAACACACCACGCCCGCCTTTAAAGCCAATGAAGACCGGATAAATATGGCCTATCAAGGCGGCCAGGCCTGCCACGGTTGGTCCCCAACCGGCACCGTAAAAGACAGGGACGAGAGTTGCGATGAGCGTGGGGCCAATTCCTTTGAACAGATCAAATATTAACACTATCAGAGCTGGCACTCTACCAAGAGTACGTAGAACATTGGTTGCGCCTATTTTATGGCTGCCATAGGCACGAATGTCAAAGTCTTTGCCTTTAATCAGTTTCCCCATCCAATAGCCAGCAGGAATAGAGCCCCAGAGATATCCAATAATTCCTATGAGTACGATTTGTACAATGACGGGCATAGTCAGCCTCTTTCACGTAAATATGGTTCCGGCGCGACTACCGCGGCCAATCCCATGTATGAGAATTATCGCACCTGAATCTTTTTGGCATCCTGGAGAAAAGAAAGAGATAGAAGATCGCTACGAGTACTAAAATAATACCAGGAAGAGCAAATACTAAGTGGTTTCCAGAAGTACCGTACGATCCGAAGAATGAGCTGATGAGTATGAGCACACTGAGTCCGAAGAAGAGCCAAATAAATCCTGATCCGAGTTCTCTGCCTTTCGGATTCACGCGCCTGACGCGTACTGCATTATGACCGCACTTGGGACACCGCTTTGGGTCTTCCATCTCTTACCTCTGCTTGCTCTAAAATATGGGAAATACAAAGTAATTATTGTTGCCACATCTAAGAAGAGTCACCACAATAATTCTAAACCAACATAAGCCTTATTACAAGCATTGTACGCTACATATTTGCAGACTGCAGATTGATTACTTATGGCCACAACGCAGGCCAAAGATAATCTATATCACAAAGTGATCACAACTTTCTTTCATTTTCTTTTCATAATTGACTCGTATACTTTTAGCGCCTTCGTTCGTATGTAATGAAGTATTAGAACATGTTATGGAGCAGAGCGTGCGAATTCTAGTTGCGGAAGACGATCCACATTTGGGACCAAGTCTGAAAAAGGGGTTGGAAGATAGCCATTACGCTGTTGACCTTGTCACGGATGGTGAAGAGGCCGTATCGGTGGCACTTGCAGTAGCATACAACCTGATCATCCTGGACATTTTGCTACCGCGAATTGATGGTTTTGAGGTCTGTCGTCAACTGCGCAATCAGAAACGAATGACACCTATTCTATTTCTGACCGCGTTGAGCGGAGTAGATCACCGCGTTACCGGACTGGATATTGGGGCTGATGATTATTTGACGAAGCCCTTTGCTTTTCGTGAACTTGAAGCACGTGCGCGCGCATTATTACGCCGTGAAGGACCCTCAAAAACAACGGAATTGCACTTCATGGATCTTACCCTCGATACGCGCACGCACGAAGTTAAACGAGGTGAACGTCAAATTAGCCTCACCAGCAAAGAATATAGTTTGCTGGAGTTATTCATGAGTAATCCTGGCCTGGTATTCAGCCGAAATATGATCGCGGAACATATGTGGAACATTGACGCAGAACGCTTCTCGAATGTGATTGACGTATATATTCGTTATCTGCGACGTAAACTATGCGAGAATGGTGAACCAGACGTAATCTCAACTATTCGCGGCTTCGGATATCAACTCAAGGAACCTTGAAGTCAAGCACCAATCCTCGGAAGGAGATTGGCTTGTGAAGCGATCCGGCTTGTCACCGGGAAACCAACAAGGGCAACTGCGAGACTAGCTTATCCAAGCTCCGACAACGGGGCGTTTGAAGGACACTGAACGATCTGGGTGTGACAGCCCACTGGATGGTGCGAGCGCCTCCCTAACTTGCACCCGCTCCGATCGTCAGCAGCGAAGGGACCATAGCATACCCGAAAGGGGCTTATCGCACATGTCACACATCTTTGTCCCTGTGGTCGATCAGGAACACAAACCACTTATGCCCACGACCCCCTCGCGGGCACGGCGGTGGATCGGGAGCGGGAAAGCTACCGGCTTTTGGAAGGGAAGCTTCTTTTGCGTGCGACTCAACAACGAGCCATCGGCACGAGAGAAGCAATCCATCGCTGTGGGCATCGATCCTGGTTCCAAACGCGAAGGGATCGTGGTGGCCTCCGCCGCCCACACCTACGCCAATATACAGGCGGAGGCCAGGACGGGAGTGAAGGAAGCTGAGAAAGACAGCACCCGCATGCGCCGCACCCGCCGCAATCGCAAGACCCCCTGCCGCAAGCCGCGCCAGAACCGCAAACAGAGCAAAAAGAAGCTGCCGCCCTCCACCAGAGCACGCTGGCAGTGGAAACTTCACTTGGCCACCTTTCTCTGCCACATCTTTCCAGTGAGCGTCTTCGTGGTGGAGGACATCAAAGCTCGGACTCGGCAAGGCAAGAATAGCTGGAACACAAGTTTTTCTCCCCTCCAAGTCGGCAAGCAGTGGTTTTACGAGGAAATGGGCAAGCTGGCTCCTGTTCAGACCAAGCAGGGTTATGAGACAAAAGAACTCCGAGAACAGTTGGGACTCAAGAAGACGGGGAAGAAGCTGGCAGAGGTCTGGGCAGCGCACTGCGTCGATGCGTGGGTGCTGGCCTACAGTGCGGTAGGAGGGCGAAAGGCTCCAGACAATCAACGATTGGTGTGCATTGTGCCTTTCACCTGGCACCGTCGGCAATTGCACCGATTCCAGCCAGGGAAAGGAGGCAAGCGTAAGCCCTACGGCGGCACGCTCTCGCAAGGAATCAAACGTGGCACCCTGGTCAAACATCCGAAGTGGGGTAAAGCCACCGTCGGCGGGACTAGTGATGGCAAGCTGAGTTTGCACGACCCCGAAACGAACAAGCGGCTAACGCAATCGGCCAGGGTGGCTGACTGTAAGTTGATCAAGGTGTTACGGTGGAGGGTGAGGCTGGTGTCCCCCACCACCGCCATTCTAAGGAGCGCCTTCCTCCTCCCCATCCCGAAGGGATCGGGGCCTCTTCAGCCGGAGGTGTTATGACCAGGCTTTTACGCCGTATTCGGCCTCCAAGTATGCGTATCCAATTGATGCTCTGGTTCATAGTGGTCTTTGGTGTATTGATGCTGCTCTTTGGCGCAGTTTTTTATGTAAACTTACTAGCATCGCTACAGACGAGTTTCGATTCATCGCTACAATTACGCACACAACAAATTGCCGCTGGCATTAATGATGATAAAGATACCATCACCATTCATGATGTGACTGGCGCACTACCTGGATTGATTGATCCCGATGCAGCTAGAGACATTGCAACCCCGAAGTCAAATTCACAAACATCTAGCACGAAAACTACCAATCCCACCGGCCCAGAGAAGGCGAAAGCGGATGTAAATCTTGGAGCGCTGGTGCGTATTTTGAATATTCGGGGAGAGGTCGTCTATGTTACACCAGCTTTTCTCGCTCTGAACATCCCGCCATCGAGTGTAACACAGCCACTGCACGGCAGCACATGGCAAGGCACAGTCACAGCACGAAACGGGCAAACGGTGCGTCTCTATTGTGCTACTTTGTCTGAGAATGGAATTATCTATGGTGTAGTGCAGGTAGGAGAATCACTTGCTCCATTAGGCAACACATTACGGAGTGTGGCGATCGAATTACTACTCATTGTGCCATTTGTTTTGATCTTGGGAACGCTTGGGAGCTATTGGCTAGCTGCTCATGCATTCGCGCCGATTCAGCGGTTAACCCGTATTGCCAGGCATATCGAGGCGGGTGATCTGCACGAGCGCGTTCCAGTGCCGCGCAGTAAGGACGAGATACAAAACCTCGCATTAACCTTCAATGAGATGATCGAACGACTAGATAAGGCATTTACACGTCAGCGTCGTTTTGTGTCAGACGCCTCACACGAGTTACGATCGCCCGTTGCAGCGATACGCAGTATGACTGACGTAGTCCTGGCACAGAGCACACCAATTGAACCCGAAGAATATATGACTGTATTACGCGATGTGAACGCCGAGGCTGAGAGACTTGGCCATTTGATAAATGAACTGTTATCGCTGGCGCGCACTGACGAAAACCAGGTGCTACTTGAGCGCGAACTGGTGCGCCTGGATCTACTGGTAGCTGATGTGGCTGCAACCATAGAGCCATTAGCAATAGAACGCGGCATCACTATAGAGATAGTGGCAAAGCATCCCGCAAAGGTCATGGGAGATGAAGTACGGCTCATCCAGGTGATTATGAACCTGCTAGATAATGCAGTTACTTATACCAATACGGGAGGCAAGGTGAAGCTGGAAGTGAAGGTGCACAATAATAAAGCATTCATGATCGTGAGTGACACAGGCATTGGGATAGCAAAGGATCACCTGGATCATATATTCGAACGGTTCTACCGGGTTGACCCGGCACGATCGAGAGCTGCAGGCAGCACAGGGTTGGGGTTGGCGATAGTCGATTGGATTGTACACGCACATGGCGGCAGTATAACCGTCGAGAGCGAGGTCGGAAAGGGAACCACTTTCACTGTGATACTCCCAATTGCTCTTCAAACATCAGCATAATACGTTACTTCTATAAACTTCTAAAAAATTTACAAAGTTCCTGGCCGATTTCATTTGAATTTCATGTAAGCCTTGTATACTCGTGATGTGCAAACACAGATCAACTCAAGGAGGAAAGTATTGCGTTTTTCAGAACGAGTATTGTTACCTTTGCGACTCTTTCTCGGTATCACTTTTGTATATGCAGGTATCCAGAAACTGACCGATCCGCAATTCTTCAACCCCTCGGCAGCAGGCTTCATTGGCAAACAGATCATAGCTTTTGCGCATGGATCACCCATCCACAATGTTCTATTGCATATTGCACTGCCTCATGCAGTACTCTTTGGCGCGCTTATTGCTCTAGGTGAGATAGCCATAGGTATCGGGACACTTCTGGGATTGCTTTTCCGACCTGCTGCTTTCTTTGGTATGCTGCTCAGCCTGATGTTTTTCCTGTCCGCTAGCTGGCACGTGTACCCGTATTTTTACGGTTCGGACATTGTGTTCTTTTTCGCCTGGACTCCGCTACTATTTGCCGGACCACTTGGTAGTGGCTTGCCTTCTGTTGATGCGCTGCTTGTTCGACGAATTCTTATGGACATGCCACCTGTGTGGAGAGGGAGGCTTGGACCTGTATTCAACTTCCTCTTGGGAGTCGGAGATGTTGTAGAGAAGCAGAGCGTTCCGCTCGAAGAGATGCCTACGCAAGCAGTTAGCAGGATAAAAGGACAGGGAGCACAATATACTAGCAAAGTAAGCGGGTATCCTCAGGCAGTACCTCAATACATTATGAGCGGCCAGGGAAGGCCTGGAAAAGTATATGGCAAGTCGCAGCAACAGAAACAGGTAAATTATAGAGGAAGAAATGCTACTGTTCGACGATCGCAAGAGAATAGACGCAATTTCCTGTGGGGCTTAGTAGCAGGTGGACTGGGCATGCTTGGGATTACAGTTGCAGGGCGAGTTATTCTATCCCACCCATTCGGTGGTGATGATAATGCATCTCCTATCTCGCAGAACCCTGCTACTGTATCTGGTACACAATCTACCCCAGGATCAGGGACAGCGACTACGACGGCAAGTGGCTCTACAGAAGTCGCCCAGATCAGCGCAGTACAGCCCAATAGCTCGGTTACATTCACCATTCCTTCCAATGGTGATCCCGGTGTTCTCATACGCCTTAACAATGGAAAATTTGTGGCATTTGATGCCACCTGTACACACGCAGGTTGCCCGGTACAATATGACCCCAGCAGTCAACACCTTCTATGCCCATGCCATGGCGCGGAGTTTGATCCTTCGAACGCTGCTGCTGTTATACAGGGGCCTACAAATACGCCACTAACAAGTGTTCCCATTAATGTGAATAATTCAACGGGGGCGATTACGCTCCAATAATGCTTCGCAGCTTCCTTTTCCATTTAATCGAATGCTTTTCATGGTATACTATGCATGAAACGTTAGACCGTGCCACGAGGGAAGATACCTCGATCACCAGCAGGAAGCAGGGCAGCCATGCTCAACTCAAACTCATTGAATGCTGTGAATGGCGCGAAGTACTCGCGGAGATTTGTCAAGCCATTATACAATACGTACTGCTTCTCCGCTCTTCCGCAGACAGTTGAGTTTCTGTTGACTGGTGAGGGAGAGAGTGCTTTACCTGGGGATGCTTTTGGAAACTTGCCGACCAGGTACGACAAGGTAATCCTGTTTTTTGTGGATGCTTTCGGCTGGAGATTCTTTAAGCAGTACGCAGAAATATATCCTTTTCTAAAAATGTTTTTGAGGCACGGAGCCGTCTCACAGATGACTTCGCAATTTCCCTCTACTACTGCTGCACATGTGACATGTATGCATACCGGCCTGAATGTTGGACAAAGCGGCGTCTATGAATGGAACTATTACGAACCCCTGGTAGATGAGGTTATCACACCTTTGCTTTTTGCTTATGCGGGAGATAAAGAACGTGATACCTTGAAGCGAACCGGGATTCCTACTGAGGCATTTTTCCCCACACAAACATTCTACCAAAAACTACAAACGAGGGGTATAACATCTTACGTTTTTCAAAGCGAATCCTATACACCATCTACCTTCTCAGATATTGTGTACAAAGGGGCTACTGTTATTCCTTTTAAGAGATTGCCTGAGGCTCTGTCAAACCTGGTTGAGCTAGTGGTAGCTGATACAGCTCCTGTAACCTATTATCTCTTCTATTTCGACAAGATTGATACCATTTGTCATATCTACGGGCCGGGATCACGACAGTTTGAGAAAACAGTAGATACGTTTTTGAGGATGATGGATGAGCTTTTCTATAAAAAACTGAGTAGCAAGATAGGAAAAACGCTGCTAATCTTGACTGCAGATCATGGACAGGTAGAGGTTGATCCGCGAAGGACATTTTATCTGAACAAACATGTCATCGATATTGAGCAGTATTTACAGAGGAATCAGAAAGGAAAACTACTTATCCCGGCAGGCTCTGCGCGTGATATGTTTATACATGTGAAACAAGAACGGATAGACGAAGCGGTGGCTTTATTGCAAAAATATCTTGCAGACAGAGCTGAGGTATACAGCACAGAGCAACTGGTGGCACAACACTTTTTTGGCACTACACAACCGTCGAGGGAATTCTTGACACGAGTGGGCAATGTAGTTATTTTACCCTATCAGCACGAGACAGTATGGTGGTACGAAGAAGGAAAATTTGAAATGCATTTCCAGGGCCATCATGGAGGACTGACGCCAGAAGAGATGGAAATACCTTTGCTGTTGTTACCGCTTTAAGTGCTGGAACTCTGCATACCGAAGATGCCTATAATCGCTCCACCTATAACAGACATCCACAAAGCAAGTAACAACAATATGACAATGAGCGGACTAGAAGCGAATATTAGAACTGTGCCGAAGAAACCGCTCAGACCCCCACCAGCGCTTCCCCATAATTGCACAGCAAACAAGAGTGAACTCCATGCCAGGCAGACTAATGTAGAAAGCAGCGCATTGGTCATACCGAAGAATACACCCCAGAAAAGGCTCCATGAAAGCGTTGTCAACGATATCCGCTTGAATGGCAGCGCAAGCAAAGGCCCGACTAGCAGTGCCGGACACACTATTAGTAGAGGTTCAACTCTAAAACTTATACTTCCTGCTTGTAAGGTATATTCTGCTTTCAACATCAGGCAGATGAGTAAGTTAAGTATGAGAGCGCACCATATCCACCTATTGCTATACCTCGAGGCTTTAGGAGTTTCTGTATGAACATCCTGCCAAGATGGCTTATTCGTTTCCTCCTGGTCCCAGGATGGGTGTACGTCTGGTGCAGGTATGAGAGGAAGAGCAATAGGATCTGTAGAAGGAGCTTCTGCAAGAGATACACCAAGTGGTTGCCGTTCGCTCAACACTTTCTCATCTTCTGGTAGATTTCCTTGTACAGCACGGAATCGAGTGACCGAACTAAGAACGGGGCTAGACATCTTGACCACTTGTTGTGTGATTTCTTGAGAAGCATCAATTAAATCCAATGCGAAGGCTTGTACTGTTGGATAACGTTCGTGAGGATTTTTTGCCAACGCTTTTTGCAAAACCATATTTACAGACGGCGGCAGGTCAGCACGATATTCGTCAAGGGAAGTGGGCGTTGTATAACAATGCAACTGCTGCCAACCACGCATATTGCTACTCTCGCTCTTTCTCCATGGATAATTACCTGCGAGCAAAAAGAAACACGTAACAGCAAGCGCGTATTGGTCGGAATATCTTCCTGGGTGCATACCCCAGACCTCCGGAGCCATGTATGCAGGTGAGCCAGCCAATCCTGTGCTCAAATGCGATGCGTCAGCATCGATTAAAGATGCTACACTGAAATCAGAGAGTAAAACATGCGAACCAATTTGTAATAAATTGTCGGGTTTGACATCGCGGTGTAGTACATTATGTGAATGAGCATAGTCCAGGGCTTCTGCTACTTCTCTAGCTAAGGTGACGACACGTTCGAGGGACCAGGGACGGTTCCCTTGTCGTTCAAAGGAATCTGCCAGCGAACCTTGCTCGGCAAATTGCACGACAAGATATGGTAGGTAGTTTCCTGCTACCATCGTTCGTTCGTGGATCACACCATAGGAGAAGATAGGCAATATATAAGGATGTGATAAGGAAGCAAGTAACTCTGCCTCACGGCGAAAATTATCTACATGCCGTTCACTACACGACCGGAGAAGTATTTTTATCACCACTTTACGGCGGTGAAGCGAATTCTGCTCTGCCAGGTACACTTCGCTTGAACTGCCTTTGCCGATATACGAGACAACTCGATAATCATCGATCAGCGCTCCAGCTAACAGGCTACCGCATTCGGCACACCGGATGTTACCAGGTTTATTGAGATGTTGATTGATACAGCAAAATGACATTATATCTGCTCCAACGTACTCACTGTTATGTTACCGCTACAAAACCAGATGTAAGATGTAAACACCTGTTTTGGAAAGAAGAACCATATAGAAAATTTGTGAATAACGTTCCTTTGTCAATCTATACGCAGGGCAGATTGAATTTTAGAGGACAAGAAAGCAGAGGGTAAAGATGTTGAATCACTGGTAGATCTACACCACCCAGCAACGAGCGCGTAGTGTAGTTGAAATACATTGAGGTTTTCATTGCCTGACGCTCCCAACTGCATTCTCAATGGAAGCAATTTTCCCATCCAGGAGGCGGATAATACGGCCAGCATGTGCAGCTACATTTAGATCATGCGTGGCAATGATAAACGTTTTGCCAGTCTGTGCTCGCAAGAAAGCAATCAGTTTCAGCACGTTCTCGCCGTTTGCTGCATCAAGATTACCTGTCGGTTCATCGGCCAGCACAAAGGCGGGATCGGTCGCTAAAGCTCGCGCGATAGCGACACGCTGTTGTTCACCACCGGAGAGCTGATTGGGTTTGTGATTCAGGCGATGTGTGAGACCTACGAGGTCTAGCAGCTCTTTGGAGCGCGCTGAGGGTGAGCCTTGATGCTTACCCACATACAGTGGCACCTCGACGTTCTCTTGAGCTGTTAAGGTTGGGATGAGGTTAAATGCCTGGAAAACCATACCGATTTTGTTATTGCGGACTGAAGCCAGCTTACCCTCACTCATGGTAGTGATATCGATACCATCGATCAAGACCTGCCCGCTCGTAGGGTTATCCAATCCGGCGATGATGCCCAAAAGCGTACTTTTACCTGAGCCGGATGGTCCCATGATGGAGACGAACTCTCCGCTTGTAATCTGAAAGCTAATACCTTTTAGAATTTCGATGCGCTCACGCCCCAAAGGCAGACTTTTAGTAATATCACGCACATCCATAACAATCTTCATATTTGGATCTTGTTGTACTGTATTTTCCACGGTTGTATTTTCTTGCACTGGTTCTATTGCTCCTTAGGCATGGTTCAAATGAATTTGACAGTTCCTCATCAACAGAAAGCTCCAGCCCTGTCATGCTGAGCACATTGGCTGCGCTCAGTGTAAACTCCGCGAAGCATCTGTGCGTCCATTGCGACAGACCCTTCGCTTTGCTCAGGGTGACACAGTGTGATTTTCTCTATTGTAGCAGCTTGATGTTAAAAGTCCACAAAATCAGCTTTTGAGGCAATTTTCCATGAATGACCTGCGAGAATTTCTCCTTTCCTGTTACGTATTACTACGGTGGAAGTTGCAGCACCGCATGCATCTAAATAGAACGCAGGTCATCCTTGCATAACAAATCGGGATATGCAAGGACAAACAACTATGCTATACTGCACAGAAATCAACTGTACCATCGTGTATGCACCGCGTCTTTCTCAACATGCGTGCTAATGTCCATAGAATAGATAAAATAAGGGGATAAAATTCATATGCGCCGAGGAACTCTAGCACTCCTCCTATTCATTATTTTGCTAGGAGCTTGTGCAATCTATATTGACTTACCGAATACGCCAGGTATACATATACCCTTTCTAGGTATCAACAACTCGCTACAGCCCAAGCTGGGACTTGATCTACAAGGTGGTGTAAGCGCATTACTTGTACCTGATGGGAATTTCGATGCGAAAACGCTCGATGAAGCAATGCCAGCAGTGCGTGATAACATTGAACAGCGCGTAAACGGTGGATTGGGTGTGAGTGAACCCAGTATTCGTATCATAACTACCAATGGCCAACCAGCCATTTCTGTAGAACTACCAGGATTTACAGGAGATCAGACTGAAGCAGTGAATTCACTACTTAAAAC
>JBKPBA010000233.1:0-5163 GCA_046726675.1 Chloroflexota bacterium | reverse complement strand
GCATCTCGCCTGACTGCGCAGCAGTAGCTGCCTTTCGTTCTGCCTGACTGCGGAGCAGTAGCCGCGCAGCGGCGTTGGCAGAACGGGCAAGAACAGCGCTAGCGGCGTTGGCGAGATGGATAGGTGCCAGCGGGCGCCAGGCTCCTGTGTGATATATAAAGTTTATTCTATGGATTTGATAGCAAACTGCTACTACAACGAATATGTTTGCCATGCTACACTACGCTCAATGAACGTCATATTCGCGCAATCATGAGGAGAGAGAGCATGACAACAGAGGCTATATCCCAACAGAAGAGTCGTTGGGCATCTGGGGTAATCCCCTATGCTCAGATGGGCTATTGGAAGCCCGACTACGAACCGAAAGATACCGACATCCTATGTGCATTTCGTCTTGTGCCTCAAGAGGGGGTGGATCCCGTTGAAGCAGCAGCTGCTGTTGCTGGCGAATCGTCTACTGCTACCTGGACCGTTGTCTGGACCGATCGGTTGACTGCCTATGAGAACTACCAGGCCAAAGCCTATCGCGTTGTTCCCGTTCCAGGAACGGATCAATACATTGCGTATATTGCTTACGATTTGGATCTGTTTGAGGAGGGGTCGATTGCAAATCTGACCTCTAGCATCATTGGCAACGTCTTTGGCTTCAAGGCGCTCAAGAGCTTGCGCCTGGAGGATATGCGCATTCCCTCACACTATGTGAAGACCTTTCAAGGTCCGCCTCACGGGATCGTCATGGAACGTGAGTACCTGGATAAGTATGGCCGCCCGTTGCTCGGTGCGACAACCAAGCCGAAGCTGGGTCTTTCCGCCCGCAATTACGGTCGTGTCGTGTACGAGGCGCTGCGCGGTGGTCTGGATTTTGTGAAGGATGACGAAAACATCAACTCGCAGCCTTTCATGCGCTGGCGCGATCGCTTCCTCTATTGTATGGAGGCGGTCAACAAGGCTAGCGCTGAGACCGGTGAGATCAAGGGGCATTATATGAACGTTACGGCTGCAACCATGGAAGACATGTATGAGCGTGCCGAGTTTGCCAAAGAATTAGGAAGTGTCATTATCATGATTGACCTGACCATCGGCTACACTGCCATCCAGTCCATGGCGAAATGGGCCCGTAAGAATGGTGTGCTTCTGCACCTGCACCGCGCAGGCCATGGCACCTACACGCGCCAGAAGACGCATGGCGTTTCCTTCCGTGTGATTGCCAAGTGGATGCGCCTGGCTGGTGTTGATCATATTCATGCCGGGACAGTGGTTGGCAAACTGGAGGGTGATCCCATGGCCGTGAGGGGCTACTATCAGACGTTGCGTGGCATGAAATACGACGCTGATCCTACCCTGGGATTGTTCTTCGAGCAAGATTGGGTGTCCATGCCAGCCGTCATGCCCGTCGCATCGGGTGGAATTCATGCCGGGCAGATGCACCAGCTCTTGTATTACCTGGGTGAAGACGTAGTGCTTCAATTTGGTGGTGGTACGATCGGTCATCCACAGGGCATCGCCGCTGGTGCGACAGCCAACCGCGTTGCCGTGGAAGCCATGATTCAGGCACGCAATGAAGGGCGTGATTACTTCAATGAAGGGCCGGAGATCCTGGAGAAGGCGGCGCAGTGGTGCGGCCCGTTGCGTGCGGCACTCGAACTCTGGAAGGATATCACCTTCAACTACACTTCGACCGACACACCTGACGCTATACCGACTCCTAGTTATTAGATGGGATAAAAGGAGATACTACCATGCCTTTTCACCTGACTCAGGGAACATTTTCCTTCCTGCCGCCTTTGACCGACGATGAGATTCGCATGCAGGTGCAATACTGTTTGGACAACGACTGGCCAATCAACGTAGAGTTCACCGATGACCCCCATCCGCGTAACTCCTACTGGGAGATGTGGGGACTGCCGATGTTTGATGTGAAGGATCCGGCGGCAATCCTGTATGAGATCAACGAGTGCCGAAAAGCCTACCCACATCACTATATCCGGGTAGGTGCCTACGACCGCACCAGGGGACGCCAAACTATCGCCCTCTCGTTCATAGTGAACCGGCCACCCCATGATCCTGGTTTTGGCCTGTCTCGTCAGGAGGCACATGACCGTGTTATCCGCTATACACTGCATAGCTATGCGACGGATAAGCCTGAAGGGGAGCGGTTCACGGACTGATTCGATAAAGTCAAACCAGATCGAACGTGGGCTTATAGTATTTGGAGGAGACCATGAGCATGATTCCACCAATCCAAACCAATGGACCTGACAACGTATCGAATCCACTGCTCGACACATTGGGTGAGGCGAGCGTCGATGTGTCGGATGTGCTGGAGGAGTCACAGGTCATGGAGGTGCTGCACAAGCTCGATGAGGAATTGGTGGGGTTAAAGTCGGTCAAAACACGCATTCGCGAGATCGCTGCCCTACTCCTGGTTGATCGGATGCGTCGGAGCCTGGGGCTGGCGGCTCGGCCACCGTCGTTGCATATGTCCTTCACTGGCCAGCCAGGAACTGGGAAGACAACCGTGGCTATGCGCATGGCGACGATCCTGCACCGGCTTAGCTATATACGTAAAGGACACCTGGTGGCGGTGACGCGCGATGACTTGGTCGGACAGTACATCGGCCATACCGCGCCCAAAACCAAAGAGGTGCTCAAGCGAGCCATGGGTGGCGTGCTCTTCATTGATGAGGCGTACTACCTCTACCGCCAGGAAAACGAACGTGATTACGGGCAGGAAGCGATCGAGATTCTGCTCCAGGTGATGGAGAACCAGCGCGACGACCTCGTCGTCATTCTGGCAGGGTATAAGGACCGCATGGAAACCTTCTTCCAGTCCAACCCTGGTGTCAGTTCGCGTATCGCGCACCACCTGGACTTTCCCGACTATGCGCTTGAAGAACTCCTTGCCATTGCACAACTCATGCTCGCGGAGCAAATGTATCGTTTCAGTCCAGAGGCCCGCCAGGCGTTTGAAGCCTACCTCAAGAGACGCATGCATATGCCGCGCTTCGCCAACGCCCGCAGCGTGCGCAATGCGCTCGACCGTGCGCGGTTGCGCCAGGCTAACCGCCTCTTTGCCAAAGGAGGAAGAATCTCGAAGACCGATCTGATGACCATTGAAGCCGAGGATATCCTGGCCAGCCGCGTGTTCAGTGAGGAAATGCCGGACGACGAGCAACAGTCCTACACTGAAGAGACCAACAGTGTGTCTGATGACCCCAATGTGGGAGCAGAATAACCTCATGGATCATACCTGAGGAACAAATTCAAAATCTCAATAGATGATACGACCCCTATAATCCTATCATTGTCCTTCCCTCCAAAATCTGATATAGTGAAGCAGACACAGTAAACCTCTAGCCTGCAATGGAGCAAACAACCATGACAGCACATGACACCGCAGCGACCTCGCTGAAACGTACCCCACTTTATGAGCAGCATGTTGCCCTTGGTGCGCGCCTCGTAGAGTTTGGCGGCTGGGAAATGCCTGTCCAATACAGCAGCATCTTAGACGAGCATCGTGCAGTACGCACCCATGCTGGCCTCTTCGACGTCAGCCACATGGGAGAATTCAAGGTCGAAGGCCCAGATTCGCTGGCTTTCCTGCAACACCTCGTGCCTAACGACGTCTCTCGTTTAGCTATTTACCAGGCGCTTTATACCCAGCTTTGCCTTCCCAATGGAGGTACCGTCGATGACCTGATTATTTATCACCTTGCGGACGACCACTATATGTTGGTCGTCAACGCGGCCAACATCGATAAAGACTTTGCCTGGGTGGAGAAACAAGCCAAAGATTTTAATGTCCAGGTCACCAATCAGTCGGATGCGACCGCCCTGCTTGCTTTACAAGGGCCAGAGGCTCAGGCCATCCTGCAACCCCTGACTGAGGTAGACCTCTCTACAGTTCGCTACTACCACTACGCACCAGGGACGGTGGATGGCATCAACTGCATCATCTCACGCACGGGCTACACTGGAGAAGATGGCTTTGAACTTTACTGCGCACCGGTGGATGCCCCCAAACTCTGGAATGACCTGCTTGCTGCCGGGAAGGATCGCGGACTGTTGCCAGCAGGATTAGGTGCGCGTGATACGCTGCGTTTAGAGGCTGGTTATTGCCTGTATGGACACGAACTCGACGAGCAGACCAATCCACTGGAAGCCAATCTTGGTTGGACTGTAAAACTCAATAAAGAAGAGTTTATCGGACATGATGTGTTGCTTAAAGTCAAAGAGCAAGGCCCCAAACGCAAACTTATTGGCATCGAGATGGTTGAACGCGGTGTATGCCGTGGAGGCTATGCTATTTACGAAGATGACCAGCAGATCGGCGTCCTTACTAGTGGAGCACCCAGCCCGGCACTCAACAAGAACATCGGCATGGGCTATGTCGAAGCCTCACATGCCGTCGTCGGCAAACCTGTATACATCGACATACGTGGAAAACGCACCGCAGCGCAGATCGTAGCGCTGCCATTTTATAAACGGCAAAAATAGGGGCGAGATTATGGCTTTTCACAACATCATCCAGGCACCAGTAGGGGCCGATTTATCGCGCCCATCGCCGATTTATCGGCCCTCGGTGGATGTTCCGAACTCCAGATGAAAAGCCTTATCATGCCCAATCTCGTATGCAGAAGGGAGACATCTATTTATGGCAAATCTTAGACATCCTGCTCACCTCAAATACAGCAAAACGGACGAATGGGTACGTGTAGAAGGCGACAAGGTATATATCGGCATTACCGATTATGCCCAGGATCAGCTTGGCGATATCGTGTATGTCGAATTACCCTGGGATAAGGGAGCGAGCGTCTCACATGAGACAAAGTTCGGCGACATTGAGTCGGTCAAGGCAACTTCGGAACTTTTTTCACCCGTCAGCGGTGAAGTTGTGAAGGTCAATGAAGATTTGAAGGACCGGCCAGAACTCATCAACGACAGCCCTTACGAAGATGGTTGGATGCTGGTTGTGAAGATGACCAACCCTGACGAAGTTGATGATCTCATGAGCGCCGAAGAGTATAAAGATTACCTTCAAGAAAGGTGATGATGGCTGAATCATCCAGTCAATGAGATAAATGTAGTGACGCCCCTTGCGGGCGCCAGGTTACCCTGAATCATCCAGTCAATGAGATAAATGTAGTGGCGCCCCTTCTCCTT
>JBKPBA010000232.1:0-4191 GCA_046726675.1 Chloroflexota bacterium | reverse complement strand
CCTGACCGAACCCAGGGATGCGACCTGGTTTGCGGAGGAACTGCTGAAATTGGGAGAAGCGTGGCGAGAACAGGCACTGGGATTTGTGGAAACAAGGCTGGGCGAGGTCAAACCTGCTTTGCAAAGCAAGTCGCAAGACTTCACAAGCGCGCACACCGTAGACACCTACCGGCGCTGGTTGAGCGAAAAGTACCTCCTGTACGGCAAGGCAAAGCAAGCCCTGGACATAGAGCTCGCCCGCTTCCAGGCCAACCCGGGTGATGGCACCTATCTCTCCGTGCGATCGGCAGCGCAGGTAGCTGGCCAACCGAAAGAGGTGTGGCCTGGCCTGCGGCCACAGCTGATCCAGATGTTAGAGCAGCAAGGCCGTTGGGGAGTACTCGTCACTATCTACCTGGATGAGGAAGAGGTCGGCCACGCCCTGTCTGCTCTCGCGGAGATGGATCGTGGGTCAGGAAGATCACTCCCTGGATATGGACACAGCTATTATTCAGCCCCAGGTGATTACCGGATTCAGGTAGCAAAAGCTGCCGAGGAAGATTACCCCGGGGAAGCGATTCGACTGTATAAGACTGTGATACAAAAACTCATTGACGGGCGCGGACGCGAAAATTACAAGCAAGCGATAGGATACATGATGCGCATCAGAATGCTGTACCAGAAGCAAGAGCAGGAATCAGAGTGGCAGGCGTATATAAGTAGCTTGAGAAACGAGAATAAGGGTCTGCGCGCTTTAAGGGAAGAATTGGACAAGCGAGATTTGTAGCAGGATGCTGAAGCGTTGCCCGATCGTTGCAGCGTTAAAAGTGTAAAGGGAGGAGCATATGTCAAGAAAAACAAAACAATCCAAACACCACAGAAAGTTTACTGCCAGCTTGTCGCCAGTCGAAAAATACCTCGACCTCATCGGACATCAAATTTTTCAAGGAAACTACACTGAGGCAGTTGCTGTCTGCGAACGCTTGTTGAACTACCTTCCACAGCATGCCTTGCAGCGAGTTGATGTGCTTGATCAACTGGGAACAGCGCAGGCCATGCTACAGAACTTTCCACAAAGTTATGCAGCTTATTCAGAGGCGCTTTCATTAAATCCTAATGATGCCGCGTTATGGCTCAATCGAGGCATGGCTAGTCGATTCACTTCACGCTTTGGGAGATCGCTTCGTGATTATGAACGCGCTAAAGAACTGAATACCAGACCTGAACTGACAAAGAAGCTTGAGGAAGAGCTGAAGTTCGCCCGTGAATTGGCTGAGCAAACACTGCAACTGCGCGGTCCAGACTTCACCCTGGACCAGCTGATTGAGCAGGAAGACCTCTTCCAAGACGGCTTACAATTAACGGAGGCTGGTGAGTGGGAGGAGGCCGAGCAAGTTTTTCAGGCGTCTATTGCCATGGGTGATTGCTTACCGCAGCCGTGGGGCAACCTGGGAATATGCTTGATGATGCAGGAGCGCTATGACGAGGCGGAGGCGGCATTGAAACGCGCACTGGTCATTGATCCGCGATACACCCTGGCTAAAAGCAATCTGGCAGCTCTTCCTGAAATACGCCGGACTGGCCCACCGGCAAGGATTGATATAACAGATCCATTCAAGAGCAGCAAGCTTAAGCAATCTATCACTTTTATCAAGGAGTAACAATAGAATAATGGCCAATCGGAAAAAGAAAATCACGACACAGCTGGGCAAGCAGCCCCCGCGTTACCGCTTCTTTCTCAATCCCTATGAGGACATGCGGTTTACGAGGTGCCCGCAGTGTGACAACAAGATGCACCAGCGGAAGCTGCCATTGGTGATCCATGTTGACCCAATGCAGGTGCTCTCTCTCAACAAGACCTGTCGCTACTGCCCCCACTGTGATCTGCTCATTGCGCATCAAGACGACCTGGAACACTTTCTTGCCTCCTTTTTCACCGAGCAGAAACCGGAAGTCGTGGGCAACGATTACCTGGTGCTTGGGACACTGGACAAGCCGGCATGGAAACACGGGACACAGCAACAGATGACCTTGCAGGAGATGCTCGAGGCGTTGCATGATTTCAAGGAAGTTGTGACGTTCAAGCTGACGGGCGGTTGGGTGAGTGATGAGACGAAGCTTTCTGCAAAAAAGTTAGGCAGTGGAGTATAAGCAACTTTGATACCTCCGTGCATGATGCACGGGTACAAGAAAGTTTGAATATGGGAAAAGCTATGAAAAGTAGAAATTGGGCCATCGGCGAGAGCGTCGTGGTCAAACCAGGAGTCACAGACCCCGATACGGGTCGCGATATCGGTGGGTGGCAGGGACGCATCAGTGCTATCCTCGATGAGGCGGAGATCCTGACGATCCGATGGGATAGTCTCACGCTGAGGAGCATGCCGCCAGCCCTTCTCGCCTGGAGCGAAGAAGAGGGACTGTCCTGGTCAGAGATGGACCTGTCGCTCGAAGAAGTGGAATCTGCAGCAGCACGTGACACCGAGGACGATGTGGCTGCGGCCACCGCAGAGCTTGAGTCCAAAACAAGCTGGCTCTATCTCGGGGGAGAACAAGGCAAGCGGATACAAGCAATCGTGAACCGGGCAGCGGGCCACAACGAGTTGGCGGTGTTTCGGGCCTGGCATGCCTATCTGAAGGAGCACCTAGTCTTCCCGTTTGCCGCCAACGTGGTAGAATATCAGCGCGGGCCGGTTCGTCAGGGCGCTCGGGTTACCGTGCTGGCCATCACCTTCCTGGACGAGACCTATGGCACCATTGTGGCGGTGAAGCATAAAAATGGAGTCAATGAACTCCCCTTGTGTGATCTGAAGGCCACGGAGGCGGATGCCGAGACCCGGCAGTTGGTGGAGGATTACGCCGTGTGGTTTGCCAATCGCTAGGGGAGAAGCACTGATGGACATGTTCGATGCGTTAGTGGGCCCTGATCTGCGCTCCCTCGATCCGAGTGGAGGTGTCGTTGTCATCACGACGTATTGGCGACCACGAGCAGGGGATCCCAATCCAGAGCAGCCAGGAGAGAAACTCTCCATTTTGAGCTATCTGCCGACCGATGCCGATGAGCTCTGCCCCTGCGGCAGCGGCAACTCCTTTGGCGCCTGTTGCCAGCCTCTGCCATATTGGCGACCAGTTTGCCCGAATCCAGGCATGCAGGGCTACAGCCTGGTGCATCCGCAATCAGCTCACTTCACGACTATCCCCGCCGATGTGGTGTACGCATTCTTGCAGGATGATGAGCGGCTCTATTGCGTCCAGGATACGCCGCAGCGGGCGTTCTGGACCTATTGGGGAGACCCGGCGTTTGATACTCCTCCCTTTGGGACCCTGTGCTTCGGAGACCTCGAACTGCAAGAGAACCACACCTTGTTCGCCAGCGGGCTCAGCGATGCTCGCATGGAGGTGCTGCTGGACCTGCTGCACCCGCTCGAGCTGGACACTCCGAAGATGCAACTGGATCAGTTTCCACGCCTGGAGAAGCCAGGAAGGAAAAAGTCAAAAGAGAAACGCCGACGCATACGCTGAGCAAGCTTGAGGAAGCGTAGCACATCCTGGCGGTGACAGGCACGTGAGGTGTTGCGAAACGGAAACGCACGCCTACTCCACGGCAAAGGCCGAATTAAGCTGCGGCACGGAGAAGAGTTCGGGATCAAAGTGAGGGCCTACCCAGGTGCGCAAGCGCTCATGATCGTCGTGGTGAGGATCGCGCAAGGCCTCTAGCAACTCGTAGTATCCTGAAACGCCGCCGCAGTCTTCTGGAGGGCAGGCCCGCCTGCCTTCGAGACATCGTGGTGCGACCCAGTCTTCCGCACCAAGGAGTTCGATGCGCTCTACCAGCACATCATGACGCCAGTCGTCGCCAAAGTCGTAGTCGTAGCGAAAACGCATCCCTTCGGTGCGAAGCACATCGCGCACCGAGGTATGGCGATCATGCCTGATCTGGATACCCTCTTCGGCATACTCAGGATCTGGTTCGCCGTACAGCACCCCACTGATCGTAAACAGGTGCAAATGGTAATTCTCCCACCCCATCGCTAGTTGCAGAAGCCGGTGGAGACGTGCCAGTGAGATCTTGCCAGGAACGTTAATGCGCCGCCAGATCGCTGGCTCGATCTCCTCAAGCTGAATGTGAAGCTGGTAGATACTCCGCGAGCGGTAACTTCCCACCTCTCATACCCTCCTCTTTTACTGTTTCTCTTGTTCGTGGAGAGTATACTT
>JBKPBA010000231.1:0-9716 GCA_046726675.1 Chloroflexota bacterium | reverse complement strand
ATGCAGAGCAACTGCTTTGGTATCACTCAGCATCAGTTTTTGTGTATCCTTCGTTGTATGAAGGATTTGGCATGCCAGTGACAGAGGCCCTTGCATGCGGGATTCCTGTGGTCACTTCCAATGTCTCAAGTTTGCCCGAAGCAGGAACTACATTGGCATTGACTGTAGATCCGCATGATTCAGCAGCAATGGCCGGGGCTGTATTTAAGGCCCTGACCGATAAAGCTCTATACATGCGATGTCGAACACAGGCGGCCGCGGTGAGACAACAATTCTCAGCCCGAACAATGGCTGAACAGACTATCGCTGTATATGAGCAATCAGCGGCATTACATGCATCGCAGCATCTAAATAAGAGTGTTTCCTTTATAAGGTAGGGGCGAGTTTTCGAGCGCCAGTGAGGCTTCAGGCTTGAATATCAGTAAATTATCACAAACAACCAAAAATTTGCGTACTATCGACCACGCCGCCCAGGCAGGGCAGATAGGAACTACCGACTTGACAAGCGGGGCAACGGGTCCTATTACCAAAGCTATCTCGGCACGGCGTTCGCATCGGCGCCAGTGGCGTATCTTCGAGTGTATCGCCATGATCATCCTCGATGCGATACTGGTAGTCGTCTCTTTTCGGCTGGCCTACCACCTGCGTTATGAAGTCTTTTTCAATAATCAATTGCTTGCAACGTTTCGCTATAACCTGCATGGCATAGAGAATAATACGCATACACCACTGAAAATAATACCAGATGCACTTACACCATTTAGTTATTTCCAGTCACTTGAAATTGGCATTGTGATCGGTCTGATATTAATTTTCACATTAAGAGGCCTGTATAAAATTCGTTTGACCGGAACCTGGTTTCGCCAGGTATGGACGATTGTCAGTTCCACTACTCTGGGTTTGGCTTTTCTTATAACATACTATTTCATCCTTCAACCGATTTCGAATTCTCGCCTGCTGGTACCTTTCGTCTGGGCAACTGCTATACTCATTCTTTGCTTCGCAAGATTAATCGTCTCTTCAATAATGGGCATACTCTACCGACTTGGTCTTGGTGAAACACGTCTGCTTGTCGTGGGATCAGGACGCCTGGGCAAATTGATCATGCAACATATCGTCGCTAACCCCAACCTCGGTTACAGCATCGTTGGCTTCCTTCACGATATGAATGAGCCTCCAAGTGATTTCGGACGATTTAAAATGCTTGGCACGTTGGATGACCTGGGAATGGTGATTCGCTCGATGCAAATTGACGAGGTCATCATCGCTTTGCCCTCGTATTTGCACCAACAATCTATTCACAGTGTGCGCTTATGCGAACGCCTGGGCACATCTTTCAAACTCGTTCCCGATTTGTATGAGTTGAGCCTGTCACGCATCGATATGGAGGCAATTGAGGGTATTCCTTTGATCGGTATCAAGCAGGTATCCATCAACTCATTACAAGAATTTGTCACGCGCGTTGTTGATATTATTGTATCCCTCCTTATTCTGATTATAGGTTTTCCAATCTGGCTCTGTATTGCCCTGGCGATTGCAATCAGTTCTCCAGGAGGCATTCTCTACAAGCAAACACGCATAGGCCTCGAAGGACGACCTTTCAAAGTCTACAAATTCCGCTCGATGTATAAAAATGCGGATGCGAGACTGGCCGATCTGATGGCACGTAATGAAGCTCAAGGGCCACTTTTCAAGATCAAGGACGACCCTCGCATAACACCAGTAGGAAGATTTCTGCGTCATACAAGCTTTGACGAGATTCCTCAGCTTTTCAATGTTATCAGGGGTGAAATGAGTCTTGTAGGTCCTCGCCCTGCGCTTCCGCAAGAGGTAGCGCAATACGACGAGTTGCAAAGAGGACGATTGGCCATCAAACCGGGTATGACTGGTCTTTGGCAGATTCGAGGTCGTAGTGATATTAGTTTTGATGAGGGTGTGTTGATGGATTTGTACTATATTGAGAACTGGTCACTACGTCTCTATTTCCAGACACTTTTACGCACTATTCCGGTTGTCATATTTGGTCGAGGAGCTTACTAGATGAAAGTCGCCCTGGTGCACGATTATTTGAATCAAATGGGCGGCGCTGAACGCGTTGTTTTAGCACTGCATGAAATATTTCCTGAGGCCCCTCTTTATACATCAATTTATGACCCTCAGCGTGTCGACACTGCCTTCCAGAGCATTGATATTCGCACATCCTTTATGCAGAGGCTGCCACTAGTAAAAAAACACCATCAACCGTTTTTACCTTTCTACCCATTCGCAATGGAGCGACTTGATCTGCGTGGCTATGATCTGGTTCTCAGCAGTTCCAGTGCCTTTGGTAAAGGGGTGGTTACTCGACCGGAAACTATGCACATCTGTTACTGCCACACTCCAATGCGGTGGTGTTGGAACTACGATGAATATGTAGAACGCGAGCAGTTGGGTGGAATATCAAGAAGTATATTACCTTTTTTCATTTCAGGGCTGCGAGTTTGGGATCAAACAAGCTCTATGCGTGTGGATCACTTCATCGCCAATTCTCCTGTAGTAGCTGATCGAATTCGGAAGTACTACCGGCGTGATGCAGTTGTCATTCCCCCTCCTGTTGAAGTTAGTCGCTTCACATTTGATTCAACAACCCGAGCTGATGGATACTTCCTTATTGTCAGCCGCCTCATGCCCTACAAGCGCATTGATCTGGCAATTGAGGCTTGCAATCTGTTACAATTACCTCTGGTAATTATTGGTAGCGGACGCCACGAAAACCGTCTTAAGCGCATAGCCGGGCCTTCAATTCGTTTTATGGGACGACTTTCCGATAAGGAAGTATTACATTACTATGCTCACTGCCGCGCATTTATATTGCCTGGCGAAGAAGATTTTGGCATCACGCCACTGGAGGCTCAGGCATCAGGAAGACCAGTGATAGCGTACGCTGCAGGAGGTGCGCTGGCATCAGTCATCGATAAAGTTACGGGAACATTTTTCCATCAACAGACTGTAGAGAGCCTGGTAGAAGTACTAGAATCATTTGACGAACGAGGGTACGATCCACAGACTATTCATAATCATGCATTGGAATTTGATAAGCCTCGTTTCCACCGCCGTATTCTGCAGTTTATTGAAGCCAAGATGAGCGAAGGAAAAACAAGAGACTTACGCACACCTACAAGCGAACTGATACGATAATATAGAAAAGGAAACATAGATCGTGGAACTACGAACATATTGGACAATTATCTGGCGACGTATGTGGGTCGTAGCAATAGTTGTTGGAATAGTAGCTCTATACGTCGGATATCAATACTACCACCTGAGAAAAACACCCGGAGCCTTGAAAGCATATAGCTCTAGCATAACCATCCAAATCGGCTTGCAACCAACAAGCCATGGAGACCAAAACACTGCTAACTATGTTACCGTTTCTGAAGCCCTTGCCGATGCAATGGTAGCCAGTCCTATCCTCATCTCGCATGAGTTCGACCAGGACATTTCAAATCAAATTGCTCAGGATATGAGTATGATTCAACAGCGATACGGTGCCAACGCCGACCTTGGTGACTGGCAGAACATCTCCGCAATAGGTCAGGCGCTCAGCGCCAGTCGCGTGCATAGTCTTGTTACCATAAATACCAACTGGAATACCCCAGCGGGAGCATGGGCTATAGCAAATGCAATTGGAGAGGTGAGTGTTGCAAAGATAAGTACCTATCTCGATTATGCAATTAACAATAATACAACACAAAACTCGACAGGCAATTTTGTGCCATCCCAGGTATCTGCGCGAGTAATCACCGCTGCTCCTGCTTCAATTACTGTATCTGGATCATCCTCTAATAAAGTTTCGTTGTACCTTCTCATGCTGCTGGTCGCACTCGCGCTAGGTATTGCGTTGACATTCCTTCTCGATTACCTTGATGATCGTATCAGAAGCAAAGACGAGGTAACTCAACTGCTCAGAATTCCCATTTATGCAGTAATACCCGAGGCGCCATCTCCCGGTCGTTCTCGATCACCAGCTTCACGTAAATAGATAGGAGTTAACTTCTTGGGAAAGCAATCAAAGGAGCAGTATGCTCTGCTTACAGACTATGATCTAAATACCTCTTTTAGCGAGGCCTTTCATACATTGTTTGCTAATATCCGCTTTAGCTGGGAGACCAATATCAGTGAGCCGACATATATTCATACACTGCTCCTCACTTCAGTATCCGAGTATGCAGAACAAGCCGCAGTCGCCGCAAATCTGGCAATTATAGCAGCGCAGAGTGACTATAAGACAATCCTGGTTGATGCCGATTTACGTTCTCCCAGCCTCCAACAACGCTTCGGCCTGGACCAAAGCGTTGGCTTGAGCAATTTGTTAGAGGAAACATCGATTACACCACAGAAGGTATCTGAACACCTACAATCCACATTCATTCCAGGCTTACAAATACTCTCCTCAGGCACTTCAACTTCGGCGGGAGCAACACTGCTGCTTTCACCTAAATTAGAAACATGCATGGACAGTATTCGCCAGGTTCTGGTTGAACCAGGAAATGCGCCAGGCATCGTTATATATCATAGCTCACCCGTATTAGTTGGCGCCGATGCTTCTCTTATTGGCGCATTAACTGAACAAACATTATTGACAGTCGTTACGGGCCGCACCACTCGCGAACAGGCTAAACAAGCACAAGAACTGTTAGAACAAGCTCATGCGAAACTAGTTGGCGCTATCATGGTAAATCCGTAACTTTAGACATCTGAACTAAAATAATCGCCGTCAAATAATGTTTCTAGCAGGAGACTAGACTATGCAAGGACGACAGGGCCAAGGGTACGATCCCTGGGATCTATCCTCCGGTAAATTACTTGCTGCCACTAATGGTAATGACAGCGGGAAACAACGAGCTATCCCTCAACGTCCTCCTGGTATGACAAGAGTAGAACATCCACCACAGAAAACTCGCGTAGCTCGTCCACAACGTCGGCCAAAACCACCAAAAAGTTGGTGGCGTCGCCTCCTTCTATTCGCCATAGTTCTTGCAGCCTGCGGATTATTAGCGGGAGCTATAGGTTATGCTCTCGTCAACTATTTTACTGGCATTGGAAACAGTGCAGGGGCTGCGAATACTGCTACAGACTTTTTACTCGCTCTGAAAAGTCAGAATTATGACCAGGCCTACAATGACCTTGATGCAAAAATCACCATTTCAGTTACCAAAGATCAATTCAAACAAATAGCCCTGGCAGACGATCATTGTTTTGGCCACGTGACCGATTTTAACGAAGTACCCGGCAGTGCTATCACATCAACAGATAATACTACCCAGAGCTACAGCTATAACGTTTCACGCAAGCAGCTTACAAAAACGTATAAGCTCACTTTAACCTTACAGAAAGATCCCGATGGTAATTGGGATATTACCAGTTACGGGAGTGATCTGGGTCCAACAACACCTACTTGCAAGTAAACATCCATGGTATTATTGAGCAGGAACCTCCTGTTGGGGTCTTTCTTGCCGATCGACTACCCCGAGAACGGCGAACGAACTTGACACGCGCGGCCCGAGGTAAGGTTTGGGTGGCTACGACTGATGGAACCAAGCCATAGGGAGATTTTACGATCGTTTCGACTATGCATATGGGCACATCAGTACAGTATCGCCTGGTCGGTGATCTTGCATCCCCGAACGGAGCTGTCTCAACAGAACCCAACCTCGAGGACAGCTACGTTTGGTTAATGCGTGAGAAACGCGCGCCTGGGCTAGTTCTAACTTCCCTCTCCACTTGTGGAGAGGGCTAGGGTGAGGCGTTAGACTCCACTTATACCTGTTACAAGTGATGCAACTGATGCAACCGTTACAAGTTGCAAAACGGTCCTTGATCAAAACTCTCAATATCTCACGAAAATGCATTCAAACCGGTGATCGCCTGGCCAATAATAAGCGTATGGATATCATCAGTACCTTCATACGTGTAGACCGACTCCAGGTTATTCGAGTGGCGGCTAATCGGATATTCCAGTGTAATACCGTTAGCGCCAAGTACAGAGCGAGCCTCACGCGCAGTTTTAAGCGCCTCACGCACATTATTGCGCTTCGCAATCGAAATCTGCACAGGATGAAGCTTCCCATCATCCTTGAGGCGTCCAAGTTGTAAGGCCAGCAGTTGTGCCTTCACAAGTTCTGTAGCAATAATCGCCAGTTTCTGCTGCACGAGTTGGAAGCTTCCAATAGGACGATTAAACTGTATGCGGGTCTTAGCATAGTCAAGCGCCACTTCGTAACAAGCTCGGGCTGCACCAGTTGCTCCCCACGCAATACCATAACGCGCCTCATCCAGACAGGAAAGAGGGCCACGTAGACCACGCACATTCGGCAGCATGTTCCCGGCAGGCACACGGCATTCCTCAAAATGTAGTTCGGAGGTAACAGAGGCCCGCAATGATAGCTTATGATGCACATCACTCGTGGTGAAACCCGGTGTGCCGCGCTCCACCAGGAAACCGCGAATCCCATCGTCAGTACGAGCCCAGACGACCGCGAGATCTGCTATACTGCCATTAGTGATCCACATTTTCGTGCCATTCATCACGAAAGCATCGCCATCGCGGCGCGCTGTCGTACGCATACTCCCAGGATCACTTCCAGAATCCGGCTCAGTTAATCCAAAACACCCGATTACTTCTCCCCGTGCCATTCGCGGCAACCAGCGCTGCTTCTGCTCTTCGGAACCATATGCCCAGATGGGAAACATAGCTAACGAGCCTTGTACTGAAACGAATGAGCGTAAGCCACTGTCGCCTGCCTCCAATTCCTGGCAAGCCAGCCCATAGCAGACCGCGCTCAGACCTGCGCAACCATACCCTTCGAGATGCATACCTAACAATCCCAACTCAGCGATTTCGGGAATAAGTTCACGCGGGAAAGTACCGGCTTCAAAGTGCTCTCCAATAATAGGCAGCACGCGCTCATTCACAAATTTATGCACAGTATCACGCACCATACGCTCTTCTTCTGAGAGTAAGGAGTCAATGTTATAAAGATCGTTAGCCAGTGGCATTTGCACCTGGCGATGAGTCGTTGTTTCTGTCATAGGATAAGGAGGCCTTTCGTAAATACTTGTAGCCGAGCTTAAGTTGTTCATAAATCAGAAATGTCTTACAAACTGAAGTTCATACCATTATAGTACATGTTGATTAAGACACCCAAAAATTGCTTTTCCTGTCACTTGCATTGTAGCTCAGGCAAGCATATGATGGTATCGACATGAATTATATGCCAATGCATGGAGGATCTTATGATAGTCGTTACTACTGAAGAAATCACACACTTTCGCATTGTCGAAACAAAAGGGCAGGTCTTCGGAGTAGTCGTGCGCAGCCGGGGACTGGGAGGCAACATCATGGCTGGTCTTCGCTCACTTGGGGGCGGCGAGATTACCGAGTACACTCAATTGCTCGAAGAGGCCCGGCGCCATGCCATTGATCGGATGGTTCAAAATGCCACTGTAATGGGTGCTAATGCCATAGTACGCATGCAGTTTGACTCGTCCGAAATTGGTCAGACGATGAGCGAAATTGTAGCATACGGTACTGCCGTAGTTATCGAACCGGAAGGATAAACAGCATTGCTTCGACGAGTACTCATAGCCTATGGTGTACTCTGCCTCATCGGTGCGGTAATCCTACTAGCAGCGCACGTAACAACTGCTCTGGTGATATACCTGGCTATCAATGGTCTGCTGATTGTAGGAGGTATTCTCTTCGAGCGCACTGGTTACCGTTCAAATGCCGATAGGACGCAAGGCAAGTGGCAGCCCACGGGTGAACGCTTCAATGACCCAACTACAGGACAGGTAGTGGAAGTATACTACAACCCGCAAACCGGTGAGCGCGACTACCGTGAATCAGGCCCCTAAATGTAACCGACCAGGAGCTAACATATTCATTTGACCATTTGCATCAAAACAGTGTATCATAGCGTGTCTATGATACATTGTTCCCTTTGACTCCCCTCTTCAAGCTGCCTTACAGGTTTTTCTCTCCAAAATGGCAGTTGATTTTCAGGATCACGGGTTCCTTTCAATTCTTAGGGAGGTTATCCTCGTCCACTCGCGTTACTTGAGCCTTGCGATCTGAAAGTAAGGAGTAGGTCGCTATTATTACGATTAGATTGATCAAAAGTGATAGTATAGCTAGACTTAACAATCCAGAGTAAATCAGGCGCACCATGCCAATACCAAGAGCCATCAGTTGTGTTGTTAAAAAAACACCACGAGCTGAAAATGTAATTAAACCTGGTACAAGGGCTAGCGGATGATGTTGTTTCTTTGCCCATAGCTTTCGTCGAAATTTTTGCGTTCGGTAGGTTTCCCAACCCATAAATTGCAGTGGTTTCTCGATTTCATGCTGAATATACCAGGTGATCTGGTCGATTCTAGTATCATTATGAGCCCAGTTTGTCGAGAAAAAAAGTGTAATGAGGGGATATAACAATATTGTCCAGGCAGCGATGCCCGGTTGTACACCTATGGTAAAGAATGTGCCAGCTATGAAGAGTAGTACATACCACATCTGTTGACGTGCCTGAACGCGCTGAATGATCTCTTCTCTCAGAGAACGATATTGCTCGACGATAAGTTCAGACCGTACCTCTTGAAGTTGATGCTGATCGAGTTGATCCATGCTTATTATTACTCCATTTTCGCTACTCTTGAAAGGTTATCAAAAGCGCTGTAGCAGCGCACACAGACATGCAAGGTAGCCAGACGACAGATCTAATTACCTGTGTCTTCAGGCGCTTTTCTCTTTAGCTCAGTGATTGTAGGCATATCGCCGTCTGCAGAACCTTTCATCGTACCTGCTAGTATGGTTGTATCTTCCTCAAATGATGCATCACCCGTATCCGGCACAGGTCCATTTCCTCCCGAGGAGGTACCTCGCATGCCCGGGTTAGCTCCATTCGCTTCAGAAGAAGCACCATTCTTAGCATCGCTGGTTCCATTTGAGTAACTAAAATTCTCGATGCCTTTGAATAATGCATTGAGAAGATCTAGCGTCTCCTTTGCAACCTGGTCGATTGGTTGACCACTCTCAAAGGCATCTCGAATACGTTCCTGGAGGATCGCTCTTAATTCAATGGCGGCCGTACTACTTAGTTGCCGGTGGAGTAGATACATGTGCTGCAAAGCATCGCGTTCTCTCTCTGCCCGTTCTCTGATCAAATCAGTTTCAGTCTCCCTTTGTATCCTCAACTTTTCTTTAACAGTTTCTTGCTCAATTTCTGCTGTTTCTAAACGTTTCATATCCTCGTGCAAAATCCATTTGGTTATCGCATCAACCATTATCCCCGAATTATCTGCTAATCCACGATTCCATTCCAAATCTGTTTCTTTCAATTTGGTTAATTGATCGTGTTCATGCTCTTCACCAAACTTCACAAGAGCTTTGTGAATTTCATCAATTGTCAAAAAAACTGGGTCTTGGCCTGCACTATATCCTCTTGCGAATGTCACAGGATTGCTGACTCTCAATATTAGAGTGAAATTGTAAATTCGAACAAAATTATCCTTGGTCTTGAAGCTGCCTGTCCAGGGAATTGGTTGAGGACGCATATTAATCTTATAGATGGCATCTCCATTATAGACCCTCATCGAAAGTGGCTTTGAACCAGGTCTCGCCTCGTATGGATCCAGCGTGCAAACATATTCCTTCTTCTGGAACAACTGCTGACTAAAGC
>JBKPBA010000230.1:0-5588 GCA_046726675.1 Chloroflexota bacterium | reverse complement strand
TTAGAGCTGATGTGTCAGCGTGCCACATCACGAGTAGCCTTCGGTAAGCCTTTGTCTGAGCAAGGAGTCATACAGGAATGGATCGCCCAATCGTATCTTGAAATAGAACAGGCAAGACTCCTGACATTAAAAGCGGCCTGGATGATTGATACCCTCGGCAAGAAGGCCGCGCAAAATGAGATCGCAATGATTAAGATTGCCGCGCCCGAAGTATTTACCAATGTCGTAAACCGTGCAATGCAAGTCTTTGGCGGCGCGGGGCTGAGTGATGATTTCCCTCTGGCTGCTATGTGGGCCCACGGTCGGACAATACACATTGTTGATGGCCCCGATGAAGTACATAAGCGTTCGCTGGCGAAATCGGTACTGCGCCAGTTTGGGAAATAAAATCGTGAAAATACTGGAGAGCAATGCGGGGGCCATGCATTTGGGGGATGCAACAGCGGGTCTCCGAATATCTCCATTTCTTCTATCCAGGAAAAAGATAATATGGATGACCCATTTTTATTCCAGCGCAACAATGCCGCTGAATTATTTATTGTTCGGCATGCTGATGCCATTCCCGACAAAGATGAAATTATTCCCAGTGGCATTTACGATGACTTGCCACTCAGCCGTATAGGACGAGAGCAAGCTCAGGCGCTAGCAGAACGGCTCAGCAGTCTGAGTTTCGATGCCATATACAGCAGTCCGCTGCGGCGCTGCCTGGAAACAGCAGCACCGCTGGCAGAACGTCTGGGTATGAACCCCATTATCGCCGAGGGCTTGAAAGAGATCAAGTTGGGCAATATACGTCCGTTACCCAATGATGGCCAGGATCTGGCAGCTTTGACCAAGGCCTTACAGGAGCGCCAGTTAGATATCGTGCGTATAGCCGGTGAAACAGGACATTGGGACGTTATTCCGGATAGCGAGCCATCCATAACATTTCGGAAGCGAGTTGTTGTGACACTGGATGAAATAGCGAGCAATCATATCGGTCAACGCGTATTGGCAATTGCTCATGGTGGTGTGATAAATGCCTATGTTGCTGAAGTGCTAGGGTTAAAAAAAGACTTCTTCTTTCCTGCCGCCAATACATCGATCACCGTAGTACGTGCATCAGGCAAGCACCGTGTACTCTATGTTTTGAATGATATTGGACATATAATGAGATCTACCTGATACCCAAATGCAATCAGATGAGCAAGACACGGTCGCATCTTGCTCATCTGATTGCATTTGGGTATCACAAAGTTTATAGTTCCTGAGATGGGGAAAAACCATGCCAGAATTCTACTAATTGACGACGTATCTCTGAGCCAGGCCACGGTGTATAGAGCAACATCAGTACGAAACCCGACAGAAGACCCAGGCGAAAGACTGCCTTTGCACGTTTGCGCCTGCGAGCGCGTCTCTCAAGTTGGATTTGCACGGAATGTTGCGTGTCTTTTAAATTCTTCTGCGCCTCCTTCAAGCCTTTAGCAGCACGTTTGGTATTCTTGCCTAAAACATCCTGGGTTGCACTCAGTCCTGTGAGTAAAACATCCTGGGTCTGCGACAAACCTGACTGCATAGTATCTTGGAGAGTTCCTTGCAAATTCTTCAGGTTTTTCCGCGCCTTCTTCAAATTCTTATTGAAATTCTTATTGGCTCCTTTCATATTCTGCTCCAGGATTCCCTGTGCCATTCCTAATCCTGATTGGAGAGTATCCTGGGCGTTTGATACTCCTGACTGCACAGTTCCCTGCAAATTTTTCAAATTCTTACGGGCCCTCTTTTGAGCCTTCTTGAGGTTCTTCGCTGAACGTTTCTGCTGGCCTTCTAGCAGTTCTTGTGTCGCATCCAGCCCCTCAAGCAAAACATCCTTGGTCCTTGCTACGCCTGATCGTACCGTATCCTTGACGGTAGATATAGCCGAATTCACAGCTTGTCTACCCATCTCCTTTGCACCATTAACATTATACTGGACTACATCAGAGGTCTTTTTCATATGAACTCCTCACTTCCTTTCAACCTCTGGACGGCATTATTTGAACAAAGAAAATCATATGCCATCCTTTTTGAAGCGACTATCGACTCGTTTATTTTCGTGCTAGGAAGCCTTTTTGCATCACCCCACTTACAGCACGATATATGAGCTAGAGAGGTTTCATATTTGCGATGTGAGAAGAATTAACTGCTGTGTACTCGTTTCATAGTAGGATTAAAACTCAACAACTCAGCAGGCACAATCTTGTTACCCTGACGTCGAAGGGATCTACGAGCCTGTATAATTGGTCTCCCAACACGCCTCTGTCCTTCTCGACGAGTACGATAAGCGGCATGCAAGATATACTCTGCGACGCTGGCAACTTTGCGTGGTACCCCATAGAAGCTGGGAAAATCATTAATATCAACGAGCATCAGCCCCTCAGGAGTCTCAAGGACATCGACTCCATAAAGGTCAAGACCAAATACCTGCCCTACGCGGCGTGCCAGCTTCAACATATCACGACTTACAGGTATTTCTTGCTCTTGTACTGTTCCATGCAAAGGTGAACTTTTGACAATTGCATGTACCTCCTGGCCCGTAACATACAGCTTAATATCAAAGCCTGTATTTTCTACATAATGCATCGCCAGGTAGTAACTTTGCTCATCTAGTGTAAGTTGCTCCATTTCGGTAGGGGTTTGGATGAGATGGATATCCTGTAATGATGTACCATTACTCGGTTTGACTACCACAGGATACACATGGTGTGGTACTTTGACTAAGGCGCGAGGATGTCCAACAAAGTAGGTAATTGGCACAGGCAGGCCACATGCCTGAGCAAAAGCCACCGCTACCGCTTTATCTCGTATCAGGCGTATAGCACGAGAATTATTGATTGTGGGTATGCCTACTGCTTCGGCAGCTTCTAATATGGTCAAACCAGGTCCATCTGAGACAGTTTTTAGAACATAAGCATCATACTTAGTCAGCGAAAGGTCGGTCAGGCTAGTGACAGCAGCGTAAGGTTGCAACACATCAATCTCATGTCCCCACTGTTGCAACTGATCCGCGACTACCATAGGCATGGGTTTATCAGCATATCTTTCTTCCAGGATAAAGCAGAAACGCACAGGTATCCCTCCTCCAAATTCTCAGTTGACACAGCTAAAAGCTCATTTTCAATGCCAGCTTATATATCCAGGGTCGGTTGCAAAGCTAGCTTTGCAACTTATCTGTATTCTTAATGACAGTATACTCCTATTGTTGGTTGTAGAATAGGAAATGTATCACAAAAATAAGCAGTATTGTATCTCTTTACGTGGTATAATAATGATATGAAGCCACTTTTATACCTGACAATTGCAAATTCTCTTTATCTGCGCCAACTACGCCGCGTAACCGTAGAACGCTATCTGCTTGCCGCTGGGTAGCGTCATCCTCGAAATTACACACCTGGCTTCCTGTTGAAAAGACCTATAAGCACACATTAATTAGTACCATTTCATCCGTTCCGACATGCCTTAAAATATGATACGATGATATATAAGAGCCACAGTCCTAAATCGGATGGATGAGGAGATATTGGGAGAACCCACACATGGATTTTATGGATAAGCTTGCCAGCCTTTCGCAACGATATGAAGAATTGAACAACTTGATGGCACAGCCGGAAGTACTCGAAGATATTCCGCTGTTACAACGTTATGGCCGCGAACATGCCGAACTCCAAGAAGTTGTCCAAAAATACAACGAACTGGTCGAAACCGATCGCCAGATTGCCGAGGTTCAAGAAATGTACGAGAGCGAGGAATCCGAGATGCGTGACCTTGCTTTCGAAGAAATGGAGCGTCTCAAAGCACAAAAAGAACATTTACTCGAAGAGCTAAAAATTTCCCTGCTGCCCAAAGATAATATGGATGAGAAAAACGCTATTGTCACTATCCAGGCAGGAGCCGGTGGCGATGAGGCAGCGCTTTTCGCTGGAGAGCTTTTCCGTATGTACAGTCGCTATGCTGATAACAGGCGCTGGAAGATAGAAATCCTTGATAGCAACGAAACCGCGCAGGGAGGTATCAAAGATATAACCTTTGAAGTCAAAGGCAAGGGTGCTTACAGCCGTTTGAAATACGAAGGCGGTACGCATCGTGTCCAACGAGTTCCGGTTACAGAAGCCAATGGACGCATCCACACATCGACCGCCAAAGTGATCGTATTGCCAGAAGTCGACGAAGATATGGATATCGACATCAAAGATACCGATATACGCGTCGATGTCTATCGCTCTACTGGACACGGCGGCCAGTGTGTGAATACCACCGACTCAGCTGTGCGCATTACCCATCTGCCGACTGGCCTGGTTGTTACCTGCCAGGACGAAAAGTCGCAACTAAAAAATAAGCTCAAGGCGCTCTCAGTCCTTAAGTCTCGCCTCTGGGACCTGGAAGAAGCTCGCAGGCAGGAAGAACTAAGCAAATCGCGGCGTTCACAGGTTCAGATGGGTGACCGTAGTGAAAAGATTCGTACTTATAATTTCCCACAAGATCGTGTGACCGATCATCGCATAGGTCTAACGCGACACAATCTACCCGGCGTGCTCAATGGTGAGCTCGACGAATTTATCGACAACTTGATCACAGTCGATCAAGCTAACAAGTTGCAACACTTGTTTGAAGCAGAGGTTGCGATATAAGAGTGTGCAGGACGGAGCAAATCTAGCCACACACTCTTCCCTCTTATTAGACTGTGACCAGGGTGATTTAGAGGGACTTGCTTGTGTGCATCCCTATCCAAAAGGAGGCAACCAAATGGCACAATTAGTAATGGGCAAGAGTGAAACATATGAGACGACTCTTCCAGAACTTAATCCTTCTTACCGGCTACTGCTCGGTCCTGGTCCTTGCAACGTTGACCCACGCATTCTTCGTATCGCCTCAGCGCCGCAGCTTGGTCACATCGATCCAGAGTTTTTCGGTATTCTCGAAGAAACTGCCCAATTGCTACGCCGGGTCTTTCAAACCAAAAACGAGATGACACTGTGCATCTCCGGTTCTGGCTTCTCCGGGGCGGAAGCCGTATTGTGCAATCTACTCGAAGAGGGCGATACACTCATCGCTGGCAGCCTCGGATTCTTCAGTGGCCAGATCGTTGAAATCTCACAGCGTGCTGGCGCCAAAGTCATCAACCTTGAGACACAACCAGGTCAACCTCTCGATCCAGAGATACTCGAACAGGCTTTTAGAGATCATCCTGAAACCAAGATATTTGCCACAGCTATTGCTGAAACCTCTACGGGTCTCTGGCAACCACTAGAAGAGTTGGAGCGTATCACACATGCGCATGGTGCGCTCTTTGTCGTAGATGCCGTTTGTGGACTTGGCGGTATTCCTTTAAACGTCGACAAAATGAAAATCGATGCTTGCTATGCTGGTAGCCAGAAGAGCCTGGGAGCTTTGCCAGGGCTAGCGCCAGTCACTCTGAACAATCGAGCAGTACAGGTAATCCAGAATCGCAAAAAACTTGTACAGAGCTATTATCTTGACTTGCCAAAACTACACCGCTACTGGAACGGCGACCATACCTACCATCATACAGCGTGCAGTAACCTGGTCTATGGTATGCGTGAAGCGCTGCGTCT
>JBKPBA010000229.1:0-5322 GCA_046726675.1 Chloroflexota bacterium | reverse complement strand
GGGGTGGAGCTTACTGGAAATAGAGCTATTGCTGTATTGGTGGATTGTCATGGCAAGATACGCCATCGCTACTATGCAAAGACTCTTAGAGGGCGTCCGGCTATTGCTACTCTTGAGCCCTATTTACGCACGCTAGAGACTGTTCTTTTACATGCCAAATCTGAGGGCTTGTTTGTGTCTGGCCTGGGTATATCTATTCCTGGTACACTCGATCTGACAACTCGCCGTCCTCAGTTGATTCCAATCCTGCCCTCGTTAAACGATTTCCCTCTGTGTGATCTGCTTGAGGCTCGCTATAATCTACCAGCCCAATTACATGTTGATGTCGATGCAGCATTATTGGGCGAATATCATTTCGGTGCGGGCAAAGGATTTCGACGTTTACTTTTCTTAAATGTCAATACTGTGGTAGGCGCTGCGCTTGTAATAGATGGCAAACTTGAGCCATCTAAACAAGAGTACGTAGGTCATGTTTGTCATATGCCGGTTTCCATTAGCAGTCCCCGTTGTAGTTGCGGTAAGAATGGTTGTATTAATACCCTCATCTCGATGGAAGCCATACAAAAAATGGTGCAACGTGCTCTGCGCCGGGGTGAGCAGTCCAACCTTATACGGCGCTTGAGCAATCGGGAACATTTTAGCCCGCAATTGCTGGCGGAAGAAGCGTTGCGAGGAGATGTAGTCGCATTGCAAGTGTATTGTGAAGTAGGACGCTGGTTAGGTGCTGCAACTGCCAAATACATCAACATATATGAGCCAGATGTGCTTATTTTGGGTGGTGGAGTGCTTTGTGCGAATGAACTTTTGATTGCCAATGTTCGGAGTTCGCTCATGGCGCAGTTGCCTTCAAAAACTTGCAAAATGCTCGAGATTGTTCCTTCTCGCCTTGGTTCTGACGCTGCCTTGATCGGCGCCGGTGTTCCTTTCTTGAACAAATCATTGACAGAACAGATAGAATCAGCCTAGCATAGTGAAGGAGAATTTTCGGAATGCCACTGACCGCCTTAGGATTACTACTGGCGGCTGCGATGATGCATACGACCTGGAACCTGCTCGTCAAGCGCGCGAAAGAAAAGCAGGTTTTTATCTGGTGCTCGTTAATTGCCGGTACAATTATTTTTTCCCCGTTGTTAGTGACAAGCCCATTATTGCTTGTCACTATATGGCCTTATCTTATTAGCAGCGCTCTTGTAGAAGCGATTTACTTTATTATCCTGATCCGTGCTTATGAAAATGGTGATTTTTCGCTTGTCTATCCAATGGCTCGTGGCGCTGCTCCAGCTTTTCTGCTTATCTGGGCAACATTCTTCCTTGGAGAGCGTCCACGGTTCTTTGGGCTTATTGGTATTGCTCTACTCGTGTTTGGCTTAATCATGGTAGGTGGAAAGACCTGGTGGACTTTACGCAAAACATCGGGGTTGCCTAAGAGTGCCCTTGCGTTGGCTTTAGGTGTTGCCTGTTGTATTTCAGTTTATACTGCTATTGATGGTGCTGCTGTACGTCATGTATCCCCTCTACCATATACTGTTCTGGTGATTGCGCTTGCCGCCCTATTCATCACGCCAGCAGTTGTGAAACGTTATGGAAACGGTGCCATTGCTGATGAGTGGCGTGCAAACTGGATACATATTACACTGGTAGGCCTCTTTACGCTTTTGGCTTACATCCTTGCATTGAAGGCTTATATGATTGCGCGGGTGAGTTATGCTGGATCTGTCAGAGAGATAAGCGTTGTCTTTGCGGCGTTTGTCGGGTGGCGCTGGTTGGGAGAAAGCTTTGGAGCTGTACGTCTGTTTGGCGCCATGTTCATTTTTGCGGGTATTCTGGTGATCGCTTTTGCAGGGTAGAGCGATATCGATCAGAATAATAGCGTGGTATATTCCAAAGTGTTGAAGACGTACTTATATGCCTGGTACTTTAGAGCCTGGAAGTGGTCTGGTATTGAGTGGTCGGTTGCTGTTTGGAAAAGGTAAACGCACAATGATAGTTGTACCATGTTGTGGCTGTGGACGAGGAACAGAGCTAATTGTAAGCGTGCCTCCAGCCTCACGAACTTTCAGTTGCGCCTTGAACAAACTTGTTTTTTCGGGAGAAATAGCGCCTGGGTCAAAGCCGCGTCCATCATCAGTGATATAGATTTCCAGATTATTATTGACACGTAGTGATCGCACTGTTGCGAAGCTTGCGCCGGCATGATTGTAGATATTCAATAAAGCCTGAGTCACGGTATAGGAGATAGCTTCTGCAGACTTTTCACCTGTGGGCGTTTGTTCCAGGTCATAACTCAATTCATCTAATGCCCGTAAATCTGGCTGCACTTTAAGAGGAGATTCTGGATGTAGGTTAGGTAGATCTTCGCGAATTAATTTCTCCAGGTGCAATTTCAACCCTAAACTACGCCTCTGGTTAGCATCTTCAACAAGCAATTGCAGTCCGCGTAGATCGCCCTCCAACTCTTCGCTTATCTTTCGTACCTTGCCTAATGCCTCGATGATGGGTTGTGCGAAAGGTTTGATTGTCGAGTTATGCTCAGCTTCGACCCTCAGTTTGTACTGCCAATGGCCTAGTAATGAGCGGATACGCAAGGCTTGTTGTTTAGGTTGATCGTGAATACGCTGAGAAAGGAGAGAGCGAAGGTGTGCATCAGCACGTAGCAACAGCGAGGTCGCTTGTTGTAGTTCGCTGTTTGTTTTGCGTAATTCTTCGGTCAATTTTTGTTGCTCTACAAGGGATTGCTCACGTTGTTCAATGGTGTATTGCAAATGATCCATCATCCGTAGCGAGCGTAAAGCGTACAGCAAAATAAATGGATAGATGGCAGCCAGGATATAAAAAAATTGTGGAGGTAAGAGCGGTTTACCGGTCAATAGAATAGGCAGAATGCCGAGACAAAACCCCAATCCTACGCCACCAATCCATAGGGTTAATAATTCGCCCAGACGACGACGAATATTTGAGGGAATAGGTGTCCCAGGGAGCAAGCCGCTGATGCGGAGCAATGAAGTAATGCCGATTACAAGACTGAGTAATCCACCGAAAACGGCATAGCCAAGCGAGAAAATGAATTGCAGACGTCCTGGGACACTACCACGGAAAAGGTATGAAAATATATCGAATGCCAGTAAAGCAATCAACGGCATGTACGGTAGTACATCTACAGTTATAGAAGGGGAACGAGACTCGCGCATCGCCTCCGGTCTGTATGTCAAACTGAGTTGAATAAAGGCTGCTCCAAGTAACGCAAGTGCCAGGGTCCACAAGAATTGAAAAACGAGATCCGCGGGATAAGCTGGCTGAACGTTACCCCAATGGCTAAAGAGTAAAAATAGCATAGCTACTGGTAGCAGGGTAATACCTTCTACGGCTCCTGTCCAATTTGGTGCCCTGGCAAGCAGAATAAAACCAACCAGTAACCAGCATAGACCAGCGATAAATGTCAGTCCAACCTGGCTTAATAAACGGTTATTCCCCACTCCGCTTAAGAAAAGCAGAATCAGTGCAATGACCAGGTAGAGTATGGTGAGGCATAGCCGTAGGCGCCGCCAGGCTGTATCAGTTGTGCGCTCAGATGAATTAAACACACTCTAGTGTAGCATGCTGAAACTGTTGGTGCAAGACAAAAATGTTGCCATTTCTGCTCTGATGCGTTATATTACAGATAGAATAGTTGCATGGTTGTACAGGTATTCATTAGAAGAACAGAATAGTTTGCATGATATCACAATCAGTTGAGACAGAACATAGCGTTCCCCCCGCTGCGAACTCACATGATACAGCTTCGGGGAGTATATATAAGGGACGCTCAGTCCATACAGAACATGTGCTCGCGGTCAGGAGTAATTTATTGACCACTGACTCTGCAATGCGCATCGCCTCACTCTTTGCCGTCCTCAGCGATCCTACACGCTTGCAGGTTGTGTATGCACTGCTCCGCGCGCCATCAGGTGAATTATGCGTTGGTGATTTAGCCACGGGTCTTGGCAGAGATGATACCACCATTTCGCATCAACTCCGTGTTTTGCGCAATCAGCAAATTGTAGCGATGCGCAAAGTCGGTAGAATAGTATATTATCGATTGGTTGATGAACATATTCGTCTGTTGCTCGAACTGGGTATGACCCACACTAACGAAACGTCTACCTCTTCTAGAGAAGGAGAAGTGAAGAATTTAGCATGAGCAATGGACAGAATGGACACAATCACACACATGGAATGGCCAGAAATAGCCTGCGTTTAGCATTCTTCTTAACTCTGATCATACTGATTGTAGAACTAGTAGGCGGCTTATTAGCAAATTCGCTTGCTTTGCTTTCTGATGCTGGCCACGTTGTGACCGATATCTTTGCACTTGGTCTGGCCTGGTTTGCCACAATACAGGCAGAGCGTCCTGCGAACGCACGTAAAACCTTTGGTTATCACCGCGTTGGTATCCTTGCAGCATTGGTGAACGCGGTGACACTGTTTGTGATTGCCTTTGCCATATTGTTGGAAGCTGTGCAGCGTTTCCAACATCCAGAACCGGTTCAGCCGCTGATTATGTTTGTGGCTGCAGGAATTGGCATTGTTGTGAATCTCTTCATTGGCTTTGGTCTGATGAAGGAAGCCAATAATCTGAATGTGCGCGCCGCTATGCTGCATGTCTTTGGAGATGTTGGGGCGTCGGCAGGTGTAATCATCGCCGGTATCATCATTCTCTTGACAGGCTGGACAATTGTCGATCCTCTGCTTTCTGTTGGCATTGCAGTTCTCATTGCTATAGGCGCCTGGCGCATACTACGTGAAACGACGGATATACTGCTTGAAGCAGTGCCCAAAGGTCTTTCAATGCCGAGCCTGATAAAAGATATGAGGGGTGTTGAGGGGATAAAGGATGTGCACGATCTGCATGTTTGGAGCATCGCCAGTAATATGTATGCTTTATCGTGTCATGCGCTCATAGCTGATTTGCCACCGAGTGACAGCTCAGCTATCTTGCATTCTTTAAACACGATGCTGAGCGAGAAGTATCATATCGGTCACGTTACCATCCAGTTTGAATGCGATCCTCACCAGGAGACATACTGCGCAGTGAATGGCCTGTACTGTCATATGGAGACGGCGGAAAATGGTAATCATGATCATTCGGTGCATCCAGCCGTATCCACTGATAACTTGAAACAAGTAGCTGCAAAACAGGAAGAGATTTCGTAATTGCCCGGCACCTTGGAGCCATAGCTAGCTCTTGATTTTCTACGCGAACAGGTGCTAATATAGAACTATGTATACACCTGCTCAGTTCGCCAAGAGAATCAATGTCTCAGTGAAGACGATCCAGAAATGGGA
>JBKPBA010000228.1:0-5438 GCA_046726675.1 Chloroflexota bacterium | reverse complement strand
GACGCATTTAAAGGTACTTTATCTCTCCAATAGACAGATCTACCCTTTGGATGGTCCCTGGAAGGCCATTCTCCCGGCCTTGCGCATCGCCTCCATCGTCTCCTCGACGGTGAATAACTTGGTCGTCTTGATCGCTTTGAGGTGCCCTGGGGTAACTGCTGTTATGCTCGTGGCTAGGGCAGCGTTGTCGTCGGGTGCTTCAAAGAGCACGACCGCGTCGTACTCGCCAAAGCAGTAGTAGATTTCGATCAATCGACCTCCGAGCTTCTGCGCCGCTTCCCTGACCGGGATGCGGCGGTCTTGTGGATTCTTCGCCAGCGTTGCCCACGCCTCGGCAGTGTACGCAGCTTGAACCATGTAGAGCGCCATGATGTTCATCTCCTTTGCGGTTATTGCTTCCCTGTGTGTAGAAATGGTGATACGAAAGCTGAGATACAAAGGGTCAACAGAAACACGACGAGATGTGCAGAATTTGGGGGTATCCATCAGCTAGTATATCCTCAAAACACGACAGGTTCAATAGTCGAGCCATCAAATTTCGCAAACTCTTTGATTTTGATGCTCCTCATGTACAAGGGTGTCTGAAAATGCAGGGGTGTAGAGCGAAGCTACAACCTGTGCGCCGTTGAGGCGCTTTAGCTCTTGCTGTCAATGGACAGCCCACTGGTATCAAAGTGGTTAAAGCAACGCCTAACCTAACGGGGAAACCCGAAGGGAACAATAGCATGGCGGTAGAAAGGATGAATAGGATAAGTACCTAATCCTATGTCATTCAGCTATCCGTATACGGTTAGGGTTAAACTACCCAAACCCCAGTCGAGGGGGCTTGAGCTTGCCCACTGTCTTCATGGTACTATTGGACAGTCCAGGTGATCTAACGTTTACAAGGTTGAAACGCTAGAAGATACCACACCTGGCCTACCCGAAATGATCGGGGAAACCGGCGAAAAGGGAACCTACGTGCGGGATAGAGCTAAAGTGAGACGACGGGATCATCTAAAAGCCGAGAGGCTCAGGATGACAGAGCATCCATAGTACTCAAATGATCGGGGTAACGCCCGATACATGGGAAAGGGGTGCAGGGCTGCTCAGATGGTAAGTACCTGTGCTGCACCGGAGGGTGCGAAAGGCCAGGGAAGATGAACTGAGGGCCTGGAGAGCCGGATGCGCTGAAAGGTGCCCGTCCGGTTCGGAGAGGGGCGGTTGGAAACGGACTGGCTGAGATACTACCAAGAGTGTATTCTGGCAAGTCAAAAGCATGAACAGTACCGCGCTGGCCGCCTACTCTATTGCGGGGAGAAACTCAGTCTTTACTGCTTCAATGTATATACCTGTTAATTTGAGTATAAATGTTTGAAGAGAACAGAAAGTATCTTTTGTGGCTTCTCAAGAACAATGAGTGCCTTTCTGTTCTCTGAAATATACATCAGCATAGTGGAGTCGTCTTTCACCAGTCCCACTGAAGTACTAGAAAGATAGACAAACTGCTGTTGATGTATTACCATGCCGCTATCGATGAAAGGTAGAAAGGGCATGGAATGCGCGCCAAAGGACGCAAGCATGGACGCTTCATCGCGCTGAGTGGCCTCAAAAAAGTGCCAGGTCCTCCAGGAAGTCGCTTCCCAGTCCTGGTCATTGACGCAACCGGACTCCCAGTGTTTCCTCTGTGTGAATGGTATCGACGGAAGAAGGAATTTGACCCCGGAAGAACGCCAGACACCTACCTCGAAATGCTGCTGCCGTATTTTGGTTTCTTGCTCCAAAGAGGGTATGCATGGAACGATCCGTCTGAGCGTGTGCGGGCCTATCTCGTTGAGTTTTTGCGCACTGATGTTGGCTGTCAAGTCGGCGCTGCACCTAAAGAGGGCTATCTCGTTGAGACGACGGGCGCATCTCCGCTTTCCAAGAGTTCGCTCGGAGTGCTCCTGGCTGCCCTCGCCAACTTGTATGATGGGATGATTGATGGGAACTACTACTGTTATCCGAACCCGATGCGGTCTGAGCGGTTAGCTAGCCTCAAGCACGAACACCTGAGCCACGTGAAGCATGCCGGTGCCCCTGATCACTCAGGCATCAGAAGCGAGTCTCATCAGGAAACACATCAAGCCTATCCTACCACGTTCTTTCGACAAAAACGCGGCAAAGTCTGGGAGCCCAGCATGGTCATGGAGCCAGATGCGGTGCAGGAGCGCATGCGCAAAGTGATCGACTACATGATCGAGCACGCCACCTTCCAGCGAGATCAGGTCATCTTACTCTTGTTGCGCCAGACGGGAGCACGCTTGAGCGAGATCATTGAGATGACTGTTAGCGGGTACAGAAACGCAAGCCAGACTGGCCGCGCCTTCGTGAAAAACAAGGGCAGCCATGGCCGCGAGGAAAAACTCATTTACTTCACGGAGGTGATCGAGGAGCAGTTGCTCACCTATGTGCGAACGGAGCGAGCTACCCATGATCCACAGGGCCGCAAACGACTTGAGCAACTGCATGATACAGACCCACTCTTCCTGACCGAGGATGGCGAACCCTACCATCGCTCAGCCTTTTATTACCATTGGAAGCAGCTCTTCGCGCCAGCACAGCGACACTTCAAAAAACAGGAACGCATCGAGTTCTCGCCCCACGACATCAGGCACTTACGTGTGAGCAGAGGGATTGCGAAAATCAAGCAGAGTGCTCAGGGGGACAAAGGACTTGAAGCAGAACTGCTCGATGGGTTTTGGCGACTCATGGGCTGGTCCAGTTCCAGGACGATGGAAACGTACACGCACACGTTGAACAAGCGGAAAGCGTTGCTGGATATCGTGCTTGAAGAAGAGAACCAGCCCGTACGGCCAAACGTTCACTGCGAACCACTCCCTCCTCTCACCTATGGGCGACAGGCTGATAAGCCAACACACACGCATGTGCCGGCGTCACCTGTTCAGGAAGACGACGATTTCAGTTGGTATGAGGAGTAATCCAGAAAGAGCATGATGGATGCAAACAGTACCGCTTGATGAGCAAGGGCAAGCGCTGGAGAGCATTGCTTCGCCACAAACACAGCAAGAGAACACGACAAAGAAACGTAAGCATGGTCTTCATTTTGTGACTTGGGACAGAGCAGACCAGCTTCAGGCATTCTTTGCGTGGCTTCCCAAAGAACTGCATGATGCACCGGGCATTGATTGGACGCACATTCCACCAAGTATCATGGGATATTGTGTGCGCACCATTGGCAGTAGCCCTGATGCAGCGGTCCTCGCTCTTGCGGTGGCATCGATGCTGGGAGCTTTTACCACCTATTCACTTCGTAACACGATTGGACAATTGAACAGCTTGTTCAAGACGCTGCGCACTGAGTGTCACATGAAAGACTATTCGGCTCTGCATCATGAACAGACGTGGCGAGAATTTGTTCAGAAAACGAGCCAGTGGCCGGTGGGAGGCCGGGCACAGTTACATAGCTACATCTCCTTTACGCAAGGGCATTTTCCCAGATACCTTCAGCGGTTGAACGCGGCAGATCAATTACGCATGCGAAGCTATGGACTTCCATCTCTCCCTTACGATTTTATGCGGAAGCACTTTCCAGTGAGGAGTCGCACAGCCGCACAACAGGCAAAGCGCAGGGCCCAGTCTGATGTGCTCGTCCCTTTGTACCCGCTGCTGCGTCAACTCGTCCGTTTTCGCAAGCAGTTGGCAGCGCGCACGGTTCGCGCTATTGAGGAGGCACGGCGCAAAGTTGAAGCAGGAGAGGCCGTCCTGCCTCTCACTTTCTCTCATACGGATATGATCCCTGAAATCAACCGTGATGCCAGGACAGTTTCAGAGGTACAGCTTCAGGGACGGGAAGTCACGATGAGCTTCACGTTGTGGGACAAATGGACTTGGGTTGACCATCATCAAGATCGTTACTCTGTGGATAGCATTGAAAAAGCGAGGATGAGAACAGGTCCTTACGCGCCGGAACAGAACTGTTTCTTTGTCCAGTATGGCGGCCCGTCCAGTGATCTTTTGTGGATCGGGGAACTTATTGAACATCGGCTCCTTCAGACCTTCACCAAAGACCGGCGGCAGCAAGAGGGGTATCAGGAGCGCTGGCAACATGCACGGAACATGGGTTTCTCAAAGGGATGTATGTGCTCACGTCCCGGAGTGCTGACGCCCCATGATCCCTGGTTCTCCACAGTCGGCCATCAAGATGGCGATTTCCTCTTTGAACCCGAAAGCCTGTATCGAGCTGTACTCTTTGGCTCAGCATTAGCGATGATTGCGCTTTCCAATGGCAGTCGATTGAGTGAGTTGCTGCAAGTGAGTTGGAACAAAGAGCGACGCATTACCCGAACAGAAACCGTTCCAGCAGTGGGAGCAGATGGATTGCCTTTCATTGGGGCAGACGGCAAATCGCAGACCAAGTTCGTGAAGATTCATTTGCAGTATCTTCTTCCCAAGGGATCAAAGACTGAGGAGGAACGTCAGCTCTTCCCTCTGAGCAAAGAGTGCGTGCGGCTGCTGGGCGAGATCAAAGCCATGCTGGAAGAAGCACATGAAGCGATCCCAGTTGTTCGTCCCACGCCTTCAAGTGCAAAGTATGAGCATCTGAAACCAGAGCAATACTTGTTTCAATGGGCCGCGACACCTGATGGAAGACAAGGCATCCTCAGTACCGAGGATGTAGAGATTCTCCTCCGCTTTATCTTGCATGGTTTGGACCTCTACACAGCGCAGGGAGTCCCCATTCGCGTCTCAGTGCATGTACTGCGTCACGTCATGGCTACTCACGCCCGGCAGTATCGGCATGTGCCACCTGAAGCGATTGCGCATTTTTTCCTCCATCACCGTCTCAAGGACCTGACTGGTCGAGTACCCTCAGCTGCCGAAATTTCTGATTACTATTTCCGGATGACTGAGCAGCAGCGATTGGCCGTTATTCGCACCGACCTTGACGAGCAGGAAGAAATGGACCGCACGCTCATGCAGGCCGCGCCTACACCACGAGACCTGGAGCGCAAAAACGAAGATCTGCACACGGTGTATGAGCAGTGGCACACGCTGCATCCCACTGCACTGGGCAATTGCGGCTGTCCTGGTCTCTGTCCGCGTGGCAATGATCGTTCCCTGTGTCTGGGGTGCTCCTATCATGTGGAAGATCCAGAAAAACTGGGAGCAGCCTTGGCATGGAGGACCTCCTATGCGAAGCAGGCGGAGCTGTTTCAAGCTCAGGGCAATCTCATTGATGCTCGCCAAGCTCGCATCAAGGTACAACAATTGGACGATATGATGAACGTCATGCGGATGCAACGCCAAGAGGAAGCTTCAGGGCATTACATGCCCGTGTTCAAGCTGCTTGCATTCCCATTCTGCAAAACAGAGGAAACTCATGAAGACCAGAGCTAGTCCACAGGGAAAACGCTCCAGGCATACCTATTCAGAAGAGCAATTGGCCGGCCTACGTG
>JBKPBA010000227.1:0-5354 GCA_046726675.1 Chloroflexota bacterium | reverse complement strand
ATCAAGATAGTAACATAATTGTTGATGGATACCAGCTTATATGGCTGATTGATTGGCAGAAAAGTACGGGATGAGAAACTGTTTCAAATGAAGTAGCGTAATACTTGTGGAAAACAGGAGTGCGGAGGACGGAGTCCTTTGCCTGGTTACGGGTGCCTTTCACTAGTAAGGAGTAACATCAATGGAACAACGCATTTACCACGGCAACATCAACCCGGATGCCCTCGCATAAAGCCGACTTAGGGATCTTGAAGCTCTACTTCACCTGTTTTCTGAAATGTATCGACTTGAACAAATTTTTACAAGCTATTGGAAGGAGAAATAAAGCATGACGCAGAATACACTCTCATCCTGGAACTTCTACAAAGGCTGGGATGAATACCAGAATCATCTCGTGCGGGCAATCGAGCCTCTCACAGCGCAGCAACTGAAACTCAAGATCTCTCCCCATCTCCGCTCAATTGGCCAGCTTGCCAGACATATTGTGCGCACACGCGCTAGTTGGTTGTATAGCCTGATGGGCGAAGGTGGTCCTGACATCGCGGCCATCGCCCAATGGGAGTACGAAGGCGACGTGCCATCCACTGCCGAACTGGTGCGCGGTCTGGAAGTGACATTTCGCGCCTGGCAAGAATGTCTGCAACGTTGGACGCCGCAAGATCTAGAATATATCTTTAGAGGCGAGCGCTGGGGCAAGCCATATGAACTCTCGCGTCAGTGGGTCATCTGGCATGTGATCGAGCACGACCTGCATCATGGCGGCGAACTTTCCTTCTCGCTTGGTGTGCATAATCTCGCTGCACCCGACCTCTAACTATGTAGTGGTTATGCATAAGCCGGGTAAGTATGGTTGGGGAGGGAGCCGGACTCTTCCCTCTCAACGTGTCATCTCACCTGATATCGCAAGATGCGTTGAGCGGCTTTCGCTGCTCGAATGTGGCCCATCGCCTTGATCGAGAAATGGCCGCAGAGATATCCCCTCCAGGTCAGCCTGATCGAACCGAAGAACCCATTGCGGAGCGCTGATTTCACTGTATGCTTTGAGTTTCGGATGTTCCAGGTCGCTTGCCAACTGGGGCAAACGGTTCAGACCATCGTGTAAGCGATCAGATGCCTCGCGCAACGACAAGACCTCGACGGTGGAGTTCGCCGTTGCTTGTACTAGATTCAAGATCCGTGCCACTCGACCTACTTGCCATTGTTCGGTTCCACTTCCTAAGTGCATCATCAACGTTGGGTCTCCATACCGGGGTACGCCGTTAATGATCACGAACGTAATATCCGTTTCGTGCGCTTGGAAGAAGGTTGTAAAGGGGTCATTGCTGTCTCCTGCCACGACGAGCAGGTCTGCACGTTTGCCTGCTTCAATGGAGCCTACGGCCTTATCCCATTGCAGGATTTCCGCATCAGTTCGCGTCTCCATACTCAACAATTCACGATCGGTAAAGAGGTTCCCGTTTGCCGCGCTATAGAGATGAGCCACTTTGAGTTCCCCCAAAAGATTTTTACTGCCGGAGGGGGACCAATCGGAGCCAATGCCGATGCGTACTCCGTTCTGTTTTGCCGTCTTGACATCTGTCGTTTTGCCGTACAGCAGCAGGTTGCTGAGGGGTGACCAGATCATAGTTCCACCATGTGCCTGCAAGGTTTGAAAATCCTCAGGTTCCAGTGCCAGGGAGTGGATGCCTGCTAGCGCTGGGGTGATGGCCCAGGTATTGTCGGGGAGATGCAGAGCGGTAAAGTGCGATCGAGCGGCCTCGTCCGTTCCTTCACTCAGGTGTAAGAGCAAGCAGGTACAACGTTGCAGTCGTGCAAAGAATTGCTGCCCGTTGACCGCTTCTACATCTGCCAGGTGCGAGAGGGCTTCGGGCAGGTCTGCATCTTCCGTCTGTTCCACGTTGCGCACTATGCCCCGGTAGTATTGAGCAATGCCCTGGTTGCTGAAAAGTGCGATCCCCTGTGTCGTTGTGACGCCACCAAACAGGCATTTACAATCGACAAAGCAAACGATTGCCTCAACATAGCCAGGAGTCTGACCCAGAACTGCCATTGGCCCACTAATGGGTTTGCGGTATTCCGGTATCCCGCTCCATTGATTGCGGTTGGTGTAGAGCCTGGGTACTTGCCAGAGTTGCAAGGCATTGTAACTGAGATGGTTATGCAACTCGATGAGTCCAGGGTAGATCGTGCCCTGGGTCTGGATACTCGGAATGTTTTCGTACCCTGCTGGTGGTGGCGTACCTGTAGGATGTACCGCCACAATTTTGCCTGCATCTATATAGATGGTCGCTGAGTCGAGCACATTGTAAGCCGCATCCATTGTCACCACACGCCCCTGGAGCGCATATTGCGGACCATTGAGAGGGTCAATCGGGGTTGTCAGCATGGGGCTTTAGCTCCTCTCTATTCTATGCTCCTTGTGGCGCGATCCAGATCAATGTATGGCGATCATCATTTGGTGGACGACTCACACTATTGTTATGCTGTGGGTTTGCCGTACGCCCCCAGGAGTCGTCGCCAAGCCAACTGGGCACTCCGAACAAGTTACTCTATAAGAAGCAGGCTCATTAAACGGCTGGGTAACAGCAAGCACCAGAGCCACACTCCCCAACTTCTCTAGGGAATTCGTTAGAACTTCTTCCTGATAGAGATTATATCCCAATGTTATAAACAAACTCTATACAGGCACTTTGTTAACTTGGAAGACACCGCGTCTGTGCTCCTACTTTACCTGTCGCCTGGAGACCTGAGTAGTTACGAAAACTTGCATATCGCGTTAATAAAGTTGAGTAAACAAATAGATTGATTATGTGCTAGATCATTGTTCACAAGGACATGTCTTAGTACAAGAAAACTGGCAATAGATCAATCTTTTGCGGAGCGGCGATGTCTCGCCGAGAAATAAGGAGTAATAGTTGAAGCGTCTCATAATGTTCCTTTGCCTCGTTGTTCTGTGTACGCTCGTCGGGGTAGGTGTGTCCTCTAAACTATTTGCCGCAAGTACACATGCTGCGGCTACTCACCCCTCCATTCCTGTTTGCCCAGGTGCCGTCGTCGATTCTGCACGCTGTCACTCGGGTATAGTGACGGACAGTCATGGCATACCCCTCACCAGCAGTTTGCCTATTCCTGGGAGCTATGGGCCAGTGCAGTTCCATGATGGTTATAGCTTGCCGTGTAGTGTTGGCGGATCAGTTGCCTTGGCTACTTGCTTACCTCCCAGTAGCTTTGGCGGTCAGACTATTGCTATCGTGGATGCCTACAACGATCCGACAATCGAATCTGATCTGGACACCTACGATACCCAGTATGGACTGCCAGCCTGCACCACTGCGAACGGCTGCTTTACCAAGGTCAACCAGAATGGGCACACCAACTACCCCAGGACCAACTCTGGCTGGGCCCTGGAGATCTCGCTGGATGTGGAAACGGCACACGAAATCTGTCAGACATGCAAGATTTTGCTCGTTGAGGCATCGTCCAATAGCCTCTCGAACCTGGCAGCTGCCGTGAAGGAGGCCGCGAAGCTCGGGGCAACAGAGATCTCGAATAGTTATGGTGGCTCCGAGTCGTCGGGTGAGACCTCCTACGATAGCAGCTATACTCATTCACGCATCGCCGTGACCGCTTCCTCTGGGGACACAGGCGATGCCGTCGAGTATCCTGCCGCATCCCCCGATGTTGTGGCCGTCGGGGGTACCACCCTCAACCTCAAGAGCGACAATACCTACCGCAGTGAGAGCGCATGGAGTAGCGGTGGTAGCGGCTGCAGTGCGTACGAGACCACCAACTCCTGGCAGACACAACTGTCTAACTGGAGTCAGACTGGCTGCGGCACCAAGCGTGGCATCGTCGATGTCTCCGCCGATGCGGACCCCAATACGGGAGCCGCCGTCTACGACTCGACGAGGTACCAGGGGCAGTCAGGCTGGTTCCAGGTCGGCGGCACGAGCCTCTCTTCGCCGCTCATCGCCAGCATCTTTGCGCTTGCCGGTGGCACATCCAGCTTTGTAAACGCCCAGCAGGTTCCCTACACCAAATTCACGAACAGCAATTCGCATGACGTGACGACGGGCAGCAATGGGAGTTGTGGTACCATCAATATGTGCAATGCAACGACTGGATACGATGGCCCGACTGGTCTTGGGACACCCAACGGAACTGGTGGCTTTTAATCAAAGAGCCTTGAGCAGATTGCTTCATGACCTCAAGGCAGAACTATCAAAAACACACGAGTAAAGACTGTTCGTGTGTTTTTGATGTAATCTATGCCTTCGGATAGGCATATTTTCTTCAAGTATGTTGTTGTTTTGAACTGCTGCTCTAAATGTCCTCGTAGGAGTTCAGATGGAGCATAAACCTTTTCAGAGAAAAAGTTGTGGAGATACAAGATGAAGACAAGACTCTTCTGCCGTTTGCTTTTCGCCGGTTTGCTCTTTGCGGTTGCCTGGATAGCTTTGAGCAGCCAGGCCTTTGCCTACGGTATTTATACAGGAGGGACGACGGGTAATGATATTTCGTATCCGCAATGTAGCACCAGCTCCTATCCCCAGAACTCATTCGGGATTGTGGGCGTTACGGGTGGCAGAGCCTTTACAGATAATTCCTGCCTTGCCAAAGAATTTGCCTGGGCCAAAGCGCTGTCAACCACGGCCTCCCTCTATATGAACTTAAATTCTCCGATTGGGTCAACGGCTTCCAAGGGGATGACCGGTCCTTATGGCAACTGCAAGAAAACCGATAAACTCTGCCAAGCTGAAAATTACGGGTATAATGCCGCTCAAGATGCCTATACCTATGCTCAACAGCAAGGGGCCAACTCCTCGCAATGGTGGTTGGATATTGAAACTGGCAATAGCTGGTCTTCAAGTTCTACCCTCAACCAAGGCACTATCAATGGAGCTACGAAATTCTTTTCAGACAGGAGCATCAATCTCGGCATTTACTCAACCCAAAGCATGTGGAACAGTATTACCGGCGGATACCACAATGCCTTGCCGGCCTGGATTGCCACAACTTCAACTACTCCTGCAACATACTGTTCATCCAGTTACTCATTCACAGGTGGACAAATGTATCTTGTCCAGTATTCTTCCGGCAGCAGCTTTGATACCGACTACGCTTGCTAGAGAAGCAGTAGAGGGAAAGGGAGCCTAGCTGTCATAGGTTCTTTAGTGGAAGAGCTTATTTGGGAGCCATCCTTATCCCGCCATCCAAAAGATGCTCACTACCTCACGATTGACCTGGAGGCGTTAAAAGAGTTGTCCCAGGAATTAGCTGAGATTTTTCACCTCGCACTTCCCGTCTCGTTGAAAAAGTGAAGTCATTAAATGGCTAGAATCATGGTACTGTGA